>CAZIEH010000023.1:0-15137 GCA_964538695.1 uncultured Eubacterium sp.
ACAGCTTTAATAAGACCGACATTACCCTCTTGAATAAGGTCAAGAAAGTGCATACCTCTGCCGACATAGCGTTTTGCTATACTTACAACAAGACGCAGGTTTGCCTCGGTAAGGCGTTTTTTGGCGAACTCGTTACCGTCACTTATAAGCACGGCAAGCTCGACCTCCTCGTCGGTTGAAAGCAACGGAACGCGACCTATTTCTTTAAGATAAACCTTAACGGGGTCATCAAGTGAAATTGCGTCGCTGTAATCGGTATTATCGTTTTCAATTTCGTCGATTTTTATGTCGTCCTCGCCTGCGGCATCGATATCAATATCCAAAAGCGGGGTATCGTCGCCAAGTGCGTCAAGGTCTTTCGAAAGGGTTTCAAGCTCCTCGTCCTCAAGGTCCTTTGCGGTAGGCTCTTTAATATCGTCAAGGCGACTGTCAAGTGTTTCTGTGTTTTTGTTTTCCATTGTTTTACCTCACTTTTTCTTTTCGGCGATGTTCTTTATAGTATTTGCCCATTCCTCGTCGGAAATCTCGGAAAAATCGGCAATTATACTTTCTTTTTCTTTTTTCAGCACGGTTATGCAGTCATCAAGCTCTTTTTTCGCATTTGCGCCCTTGACCGCACGATTTTGGTATTTTGCAACTCTACCGGTTTCGGCAGGTGTAAACTCTGCACTCAGCATAGAAACATCAAAGCTGTGTCCGCCGTCGGTCACCTGCAAAAGCCGTTCGTACACGCGCTTGTTGAAATCGGTAACAAAATCGTCTGGTGACAGCACTGTTTGTGTCGATTTTACAAGGTCGGGGTTGTACATCAGAATAGATATAATCTCCTCCTCAGCCTTTGCCGCCAACGGGTGCTTTGCAGTTTCGGGGTTGACATCCGCACTGTCGGTACGCGGATGAAGTATCTCGTTAAGCTTTTTCTTATTATCCGTTCTACGCACGGTTTTTACGCGCGACTTTACTTGCGAAATTATTGCGGTTTTTGACACGGCAAACTTTTCGGCAAGACGACCTGCGTACAGGTCTACCGCGATAGAATCATTAACGCGTGCAAGTATATCGGCGCATTTTTTAAGGTATTCAAGCTTTCCCGTGTCGCTTGCTATATCAATACCCTGTGCCGCCTCAAGCAACTTGTACTCGGTACTGTTTACCGAGGCTTCTATCAAATCGCGAAACGCATTGGCGGCACCGTCACCGTGCTTTCGTACAAATTCGTCGGGGTCTTTGCCGTCGGGCACCTGCACAACACGCGCAGGCAAGCCTGATTTTGAAAGTATGGCAAGCGCCCTTTCGGTTGCGCGACGACCTGCGGCATCGGAATCGAGCGTTAAAACTATTTCAGAAGTATACCGTGAAAGCAGTACCGCGTGTTCTTCTGTAAACGCCGTACCAAGTGCGGCAACGGTATTTGTAACCCCCGCTTGATGAAGTGCTATAACATCCATATAGCCCTCGGCAAGGATTATGCGTTTTTGACAAGCGGATTTTGCAAAATTAAGCGCATATAAATTTTGGCTTTTTTTAAACACAGGCGTGTCCGAGGTATTTATGTATTTCGCACCCTTTTTATCCTCGCCCGGCAAGGCTCTGCCGCCAAAGGCTATCACATTGCCGCGCAGGTCGATAATCGGGAACATTGCACGGGAGCGAAAACGGTCGTAAACGCCGCCGTTTTTGCCGCGCATAACCACATTTGCCTGTATCATTTCATCCTGTCTGAAACCTTTTTTTCGCAGATGCGACACAAGTGTATCCCACCCGTCGGGCGATGCACCGAGACCGAAATGGCGAATGGTTTTCATAGTAAGTCCACGGCTTAAAAAATAGTCAAGCACCTTTTTGCCGCCGTCACTTAACAAATACGAGTGATAAAACCTTGCGGTTTCGCGGTTTATTTCAAGCACGCGTTTTTTCAGCTTCATAAAGCTGTCGTCGTAACCCTCGTCTGGCATTTGCATACCGCAACGGTCGGCAAGTTGCTTTACAGCCTCGTAAAAATCAAGATTTTCAATCTGCCGCAAAAAGGTTATGGGGCCGCCGCCTGCACCGCAACCGAAGCAGTAGTACGAGTTAGTGTCGTTAAAAACGGTGAAAGAGCCTGTTTTTTCGTTATGAAACGGGCAAAGCCCCACCATTCTGTTACCGCGTGAGCGCAGCTGTACATAGCCCGAAATTAAATCGCCTATATCTATTCTGCTGTTAAGCTCTGACAAAAAGTCATCTGAAATGCGAAACGCCAAGCCTTTCACCCACCTATTATAAAAATTAAATTATTTTATATATGCCACGATTTCGGTATGAAAATATTTTCGAAAAACTGCACCGCAAAGGTGTCGGTCATACCTGCAATATAGTCTACCGCGGCGCGGCACAAGCCCTCGCTGTCGATAATATCGGCATACTCCTCGGGCAAGACAGACGGATTTTTACATATATAATTGAAAAGCCCCTCTATAATGCCGAAAACCTTGTTTTCTTCTGATTTTGCTTTCGGGTTCAAATAAACCGCCTCGAACAAAAAGGCGTGAAGTTCCTCGAACAGTGCGTTATCCTCGCCACCGAAAGCAACCTCCTTGCCGTTTTGCAGTAATGCCGAAACCATTGCGTTTATTCTGTCGCCCTTGTTGTAGCCGAACCTTTCGCACACACGGGGCGGCAAATCACCCTCGGTTATTATTCCGCCGCGAACCGCGTCGTCAATATCGTGGTTTATATATGCAATTCTGTCGCAAATTCTGACAATTCTGCCCTCAAAAGTATATGCCTGCTCGCCCTTTGTGTGGCACAAAATGCCGTTAAGGGTATCTGCGGTAAGATTTAACCCTGCGCCGTTCTTTTCAAGCCGTTCGCAAACTCGTACACTTTGGCGGTAGTGCTTAAACCCACCCTCGAAAAGACTGTCAAGCGCACGCTCGCCCGCGTGACCGAACGGGGTGTGACCAAGGTCGTGACCAAGGGCGATTGCCTCGGTCAAATCCTCGTTAAAATCCTCGGCGCGCGCAACTGTTCGCGCAATCTGCGCCACCTCTAAAGTATGTGTAAGACGGGTGCGGTAATGGTCACCCTCGGGCGACAGAAAGACCTGTGTTTTATGCTTTAAGCGTCTGAAAGCACCGCAATGTATAATTCTGTCGCGGTCGCGCTGATATTCTGTCCTTAAAGGACATTTTTCCTCATACCGTTCACGCTTGGCACGGTCACTGAACGCCGCATCCTCACGCAAAACGGAATGTTCCAAAGCCTCGCGCTTTTCACGCGGTGAAAGCTGCATAAAAACACCCCCATCTTCTGAACAATTATTCGCAAAAAAATGCAAAAACCCTCTTTTTTCTCAAAAAATTGCAAAAAATTTTTATATTTTCTCGAAAGCCTCGGTTTCACCAAGCCTTTCGGGCGCAATATCGCCGCAAAATTCTTCGCGCAATTTGTCGCAAAGTGCGGTGTAAAGCTCTGTTTTGATTTTACAGGTAACGGTTACAGACTGCAAAAACTGCGCATCTATATCAGTACAGCCGTTATTTTTAAGCAAGCGTTGCAAACGCTCGTAATCGGCGTAGCCGCAGGGAACGGATATAAGGTATGCAGGCTTTACCGCCACGACAGCGGCGGCATTCAGCCCCTCGGAAGCGGCAGAGGAATACGCGCGAACAAGACCGCCCGTACCAAGCAAAATGCCGCCGAAATACCTTGTTACCACGACAAGGCAATCTGTTATGCCGCGGTGCTTTATACATTCAAGCACGGGTACACCTGCCGTACCCGACGGCTCGCCGTCGTCGGTATACCGCGCGATATTACCGTTATTTATGCAATAGGCGTACACATTGTGGCGCGCATCATAGTGCTTTTTGCGAATTTCGGCAATATGCTCTTGCGCCTGCGCCTCGGTCTTAACGGGGAAAACATAGGCGATAAACCGCGACTTTTTCTCTGTAATTTCAGCCACAGCCGCCTTTTCGACAGTTATATATTCCGGCAAAATGCTCTAACCCCCTTGGCATTAAAATAAAAGAAAGGCGCAGCCGCAAAAAAGCGACTGCGTCGAAAACACTACAAAATTACTTTTGCATACCGAAACGCTTGTTGAACCTGTCAACACGACCGCCCGAATCAACCAGCTTTTGTTTACCGGTAAAGAACGGATGACATTTTGAACAAATATCCAAACGAATGTCCTTTTTTGTGGAGCGTGTTTCAAACTCCGCGCCGCAGGCACATTTAACGGTTACCGTTTCATACTGCGGATGAATTCCCTTCTTCACAACTGTCACCCCTTTTCGAAATAATTATTGTACCCAATACTGATAACACACCGATTATATCATACCAAGTGTTAAATTGCAAGTATTATTTCGTCAAATTTCAAACTTTTTTTAAAAAGCTTTTGTTATTTACCTGACACCGCCGCCGTCTTTTCGCAAAAATTCGCAAATTTCAACCAATTTAAAACGCACCCTGTACCTATCGGGCGATTTAACCATTTCGGCGGCATCGGGCGAAAGCCCGTCGGAAATATCACACGCCGACCCGATACAAACCTCCGGAAACAGCACACACCACCAGTTGTGTCCCCTACCTTCGCCTATTTTAATTTGCAATGCATCGTACCTGCCTGCGGGCAAGGTAAAGCCGTCGTATTCGCGTGTGTCGAAATCGCACTTTTTTATTTCAGCGGTAACCTTGTAATCGGCACCGCAGTCATATACCGTTTGCTGTGCCGCCGCGACGATTTTCGGCAAATTTTCACAAGCTGTATCCACAGCACGCTCTTTCGATATATTTTCACCGAAAAGCGAACTGCTTGTTTCAAGCACGGCATCGCGCACCTTAAGCTTTAAATTTTGGTCGTATTCCGAATCGGAGGCGGCAAGGATATGCAGTCTGAAAACATCCTGTTTTACGGCTTTGCAACGCGCACCGACATTACAAAGCGAAAGTAACAGCGAAAACACCAACGCACACAAAAGTGATAATTCGAAACGAGCCTTAACATTCATATATGTATCCCCTTTTTCTTTTATGTGGGGATTATTGACCCGAATGTGACGGTTTATTCAATTATTTCCAAGCCGTGATTTTCACTGTGGCAAACACACGCGAAACCGAAAGCCGCTTTTGCGGCGGCAAGGGCGTTTTTTGCACACCTTTTTTCAAAAATGCCGTATACGGTGGGGCCACTGCCCGAAAGCCCCGAATACAATGCGCCGTTTTGTTTAAGCAACAGCTTTTGCGGCAAAATTGCCTGCGGTTGCCAAGCCGCCTCGAAAACATTGCCGCAGGCGGTCGACAGCGACTTTATATCACCCTTTGACAGGGCTTCTGCCGCCAAATCCGTATCCGGTCGCGGCAAGCTGTCGCACCCGTCAAGAAGCCTATACAAATGCCCCGTAGAGGGCTTTTGTCCGTGCTTTATAAGAACAATATCATAGCTTGCGTTATTTTCGATTTTTTTAAGCTTTTCGCCGACCCCCTCTGCAAGCATTGTGCCGCCCGTAAGGCAAAACGGCACATCTGCACCAAGGCGCAATGCAAGCCTTGCAAGCCCGTCTTCGCCAAGCGGATTACCGCACGCAATATTCATAAGCTTCAGCACCGCCGCCGCATCTGCACTGCCGCCGCCGAGACCTGCCGCAACGGGAATATTTTTTTCGACAACTATTGACGGTTGTATTTTACAGCCTGTTTCGGCAATAAAAAGCTTCGCCGCCGCAACGCACAAATTGTCGTCGTTTGTCGGCAATTCTTTATCGTTACAGAAAAAAGCCAAGCAGCCGCCTGTTTCAATACTGACCGTATCATAAAGCGACACCGACTGAAAAATTGATTTTATAAGATGATACCCGTTTTCAAGTACGCCCGTAACATCAAGAGTTAAATTAAGCTTGGCATATGCCTTGCAAGCAATTTTCAAAACCTACACCTCTATTGCTTTATTTTTATTTTATTATTATAACAAATATTTCTGTACTTTTCCACTGTATTGTGATACAATGTATAATAAATAAATTTTTCGAGGAGTTTTTGGTATGAAAGCAGTTATTACCGTTGTTGGAAAAGACACCGTCGGCATTTTGGCGGCTGTGTCGGGCAAATGTGCCGAGTATGGCGCAAATGTTATTGAGGTTTCGCAAACCATTCTTCAGGATATGTTTTGTATGATTATGCTGTGCGAGGTAGAGGACGGCACTGTTTCGTTTACCGAATTTTCGCAGGAATTACAAGCACTCGGTAATAAAAAAGGCTTGGTAATACACATTATGCATGAGGATATTTTCAACTCGATGCACAGAATTTAAGGGGATTGAAAATGGGCTTACTTAACACAAAGGATATAATGGAAACAATTACAATGATTCAAGAGGAGCATCTTGATATACGCACGGTAACAATGGGTATATCGCTTCTTGACTGCATCGACACCGACATAAACAAGGCTTGCGACAAGGTTTACGAAAAAATCGTTCGTTGTGCGGGCAGTCTTGTACCCGTTTGCGAGCAGATTGAAAAACAGTACGGTATTCCGATAATAAACAAGCGTATTTCGGTCACACCTATTGCAATGCTTGTTGCCGCCTGTACAGATAAAAAGCCCGTGCTTTTTGCAAAGGCTCTTGAAAAAGCGGCAAACAAGGTTGGCGTAAACTTTATAGGCGGCTATTCGGCGCTTGTTCACAAGGGCTTTTCGGCAGGTGATTTAGAGCTTATTAACTCTATCCCCGAGGCTCTTGCGGTTACCGACCATATTTGCTCGTCGGTAAATATAGGCTCTACCAAAAGCGGCTTGAATATGGATGCGGTTGCGCTTATGGGAAAAATAATAAAGCAGACCTCACTGCGTACCTCCGACCGCGATTGCATAGGTGCGGCAAAGCTTGTTGTATTTTGCAACGCACCCGAGGATAATCCTTTTATGGCAGGTGCGTTTCACGGCGTAGGCGAGCCGGATTGCGTAATAAATGTCGGCGTTTCGGGTCCCGGTGTTGTGCGCGCCGCCTTAAACAAGGCAGGCAAGGATATAAACCTTACCGAAGTTTCCGACCTTATAAAGCGTACCGCGTTTAAGATAACACGAATGGGTCAGTTGGTTGCGCAAAAGGCGTCTGAGGCTTTGGGCGTACCTTTCGGCATTGTCGACCTTTCACTTGCCCCGACACCTGCTGTGGGCGACTCTGTTGCGCATATTCTTGAAGAAATAGGTCTTGAAAGCTGTGGCGCGTGTGGCACTACCGCGGCGCTTGCAATGCTTAACGATGCCGTTAAAAAGGGCGGCGTTATGGCATCGTCGCATGTCGGCGGTCTTTCGGGCGCGTTTATACCCGTTACCGAAGATGCAGGTATGATAGATGCCGCGCGCTCGGGCAGTCTTATTATCGAAAAGCTTGAGGCAATGACCGCAGTATGCTCGGTCGGTCTTGATATGATAAATATCCCGGGCGACACAAGTGACGAGGTTATTTCGGCAATAATCGCCGACGAGGCGGCAATCGGTATGATAAACACCAAAACAACGGCGGTGCGCTTGATACCCGCTATCGGCAAATCGGTCGGCGAGGAGCTTAACTTCGGCGGCTTGCTCGGCGGCGGTCCCGTTATGCGCGTAAATACCGCATCTCCTGCGGTTATGATTAACCGCGGCGGCAGAATACCCGCACCTATGAACAGCCTTAAAAACTGATTTTAAGCAAATAAAAAAAGTGACTGTAAAACATCGGGTTTTACAGTCGCTTTTTTTATTTGCTTGCTATTATTTTTCTTTTACTTTTTGGTTGTTTTCGAAACAGCCTTGTTCCAGTCTGAATAGTACTTGGTCTTACCCACAGTCTTGTAGGTACGAACACGGACATAGTAGGTTTTTTTGCCCTTTAATTTCGAAATACTCTTGCTTGTGGTCTTGTTTTTTGAAACCGTTACAGTCTTTGCACCACTGAATTTCTTTGAAGTGCTGTACTGAATTTGGTAACCTGTGGTCTGCGAGGTTTGCTTGCTCCATTTAACAGTCAGCTTTTTCTTGCCTGCGGTAACAGATTTAACACTTGTGCCTTTCGGAACAATTGTAAAGCTTAACGATTTCGAACCGCTGTAATTACCCTTAAAGGTAACCTTTACGGTGTATTTGCCGACATTCTTGCGACCCTTTGCATAGAAAACGGTATAATCCTTACCGTTTTTAAGGGTCTTGCCCTTAGCGTCTTTTACTGTGACAGAGGGAGTTCTAACCTTGCCGTTGTAGGTGTACTTGGTTGTAGAAAGTTTGATAGATGATACCTTTTTAATAACGGCTGTTGATATTACTTTTTTGCAATCGGTACAGGTTTTTGTTGTTTTTCCGTCTTTTGTGAAGCCTGCTTTTACGGTAGCTGTTTTTATTTTCGATGGATTATTGTGCTTACCGTCGCATTTATTTTCTTTGGGTGATGCGAAATGTATAACCGCTTTCTCGATTGCAGAGTTTCCGAACGAAATATCTATACCGTTCCAATCCTCTTTTGTACCGTTATAATATATATTCAATCCGTCTATATCGACAAAAGTACGCCAAGTAATATTTTTAACACTAAGCGGTATTGTAACCTTTTTCAGTGAAGTACATCTGTTAAAAGCACCAATACTTGTTACCCCGTCTTTTACGGTAATATCGGTTATAGTACTGCCCCAATACGCTTTGCCTATTTTCCCTTTACCCGATATTATCAATTCACTGCCTTTAATTTCCCACTTGCAATCGCCTGTTTTACCGCTGGTTACTTGATTACTGTAATGAATTTTTTGCTTTTTTAAATTATCATCGCAATTATATATTGCTTTCCATTCTTCCTCGGTATTACCGTAATATACAGCTTCAATATTGTTGCACCCGAAAAAGGCTCGCTCGCCTATTTCATACACAGTGTACGGTATTGTGACCGTTTTTAAGCTTGAACAATCCATAAAAGCATAAGCATCTATTATTTCCGTGTTTACTGGTATAACGATATTTTCCACCTTATTACAGTTATAAAATGCGTGTTCGCCAATACCGATAACCGAGCTTGGTATAGTAATCCTTTCCAAAGAATTGCAATCATAAAACGCATAGTTTGGAATTTCTTTAACGGTATTAGGTATAACTAAATCCGTAACCATAATGTCATTTACATAAAATGAATTGGAATGTTTTATAGGATTAGAGTCGGAGCTTTCAAATACCGTTGTGAGCCATTTTTCGATACTGTTTACATTAACGCGAGTAATATTATCGCAATATTCAAAAGCATCTGCACCGATTTCGATTATACTGTCGGCAAGCGTTACTTTGCAAAGTGCTTTACAATGGCTGAAAGACATCTCGCCGATATAAGTAACCCCTTCTTCAATAATCAAATCAGTAAAAGTCAAACTGCGCCATGGGCTGTATTTGTCTTTCATTTTTCCGTTTCCGCTTATAGTCAATGTATCGCCGACTTTTGTCCAAGTACACTCACCCGTTATTCCGCTTAATTCGCCCTCGGCACTTGCGGTAAATGAAACAGCGGAAAACAGGGTAAACACCGTAACCGCACTGAGAAGCATTGCCAAAAATCTTTTTTTCATTTTATACACATCCAAAAGTAATATAGGTAAAATATATTATAGCCCGATTATGGGCAATTGTCAATATGCGGATATTGATTTACATTAAATACGGTGATAATTTTGATTGCTTATGATAAATTATGGTCAACAATGAAAGAGAAAAACATATCGCAATATGCGCTTATTAAAAAGCATGGCATAAGCACAGGTCAGCTTGACAGACTGCGCAAAAACGAAAATGTCAGCACCCATACTTTAAGCGAGCTGTGCCGCATACTTGACTGCCGACTTGAAGATATAGCCGAATATAAGCAAGACTGAAATGCTGTCGTGTTTCGCAATTCGCCGACAGCAATAATATACATCGCCGTTATACAGCAAAAAGCACCCATTTCATTTGAAACAGGTGCTTTTTTGTTTTTCAGCTCACTAACGAAAAGCAAATACCTACCGTCAGTGCATAATATAAGGCAAGAAGCCTTGGTGTGGATTTTTAAAAAGACTTAGCCCTTGGTATATTCAAGGCGATATGTTACACTCTCATCAATATCGGTGCTGTCAACGCCCTTGTCGGCATAGTTATCGCCGAGATAGAATGCCCAGTATGCGCCGTCTTTATCATAATCGGCTTGAATACCATTTACGGTTTTTACATACAAGCCGTATTCAGACTCGTCACCGGCGATAAGCTTTTCTTTAAGCAATGCCGCACCCACGGTTTTTTCGTCGGTCTTAACTGTAAATTTAACAGTCTGCTCCTCTGCCTTAACCTCAACGACCAAGGTTTTTTCGCCGTCGCCGAGCTGTGTGTCCTTTGTATATGTTGCATTTTCCCAAAGACCGGTTTTTTCAACCGAGTCGCCGCAAGCCGAAAGGCTTACGATACACATTAACGCAAGAACAATTGCGGTAATGCGGTTCATTGTTGTTTTCATTAAAACACATCCTTTTTAATTTTACAAAAGGATAAAATAAAAGTTGCCCTTCATACGACGAAACGAACCACACCACCCGTAAACCGTCGGCTTGCCCAAGGGTCTTTTACAAATCACAAACCGATGGGCATTCCGACTTGACCGCATTGCGGAGTTACGGCAATGGCTGTTGCTGCGGATTTTCACCGTCATTCCCCCATCATCTAACGCAGCTGTCGCAATGCAGTGCGTCCGACAGTAAATATCACCATAGATATTTACCGATTTGTGCTTATTCTTTTGTACTAACAGTATAATACAAATTACGACGCTTTTCAAGCAATAGTTGCCGTTTATTAAAAATCGCAAAGTAAAACAGCACCCACAGTCCGATTATACGGATAGTAGGTGCTGTTTAAATTATTTTGTTATATCTTTTATATATGCCGTACCGTCGCACACGGTGAAATGCACCTCGTACCCCGCAAAGCGCATACCGTACACCCTTTCGGGGTCATTTTGATAGCTTGGTCTGGGGTCGCACGAAAGCAGTGCGCAAATTTGCGAAAGTGTTTGCTCGTCTACCGCACCCTCTGCCTGCGGCGACACACTAACCTGCAAACGGTAATCAGCCTGCTCTGCGGCAAAGCCGCCGGCGGCGGTCGGGTGTGAATCGCTGTATGCAAGGTATGGCTTTATATCGTAAATCGCAGTGCCGTTTAAAATATCCGCGCCCGATACAACAAGCACCGTGCCGTCGTTTTCGGTATTTTTTACCTGCAACAGCTTTACCGACGAAAGACCTATGCCGTTGGGTCGGTTTGGCGAACGGGTTGCGAAAACACCCATTCGCTTGTTACCGCCAAGGCGCGGCGGTCGAACAGTCGGCGACCATTTTTCGTCGCCTGTTTTCGCAAACTGCCACAAAATCCACAGGTGCGAAAACTGCTCGATACCGCGCAACGCGTCGGGATTTCTGTACGGCTTTTCGAAAACAATCGTCGACACCGTGTCTGCAAGACCGCTTTGTCGCGGTATGCCGAACTTTTCGTCGAAACCGTTATATATGTGCGCAATTACCTCTAACTGTACCATTATTCGGTCATAAGCTTGCAAATAAGGTTTGTAAGCTCGGTCGGGTTTTCAACCGTCATACCGCCAATAAGGCGTGCGGCATCATACAGAATTTTTGAATATTCGCCAAGCTTTTCTTTGTCGGCAACAAACAGCTTTTTCAGCTTATCGGCAATGGCGTGGTCGGCGTTTATTTCAAGCACGACATTTGCCTTGACCTTTTGGTTGTCGGGCATTGCGTTCGGCATAGAGTTAAGTACCTTTTCCATCTCTATCGAAATTGCGCCGTCACTTGAAAGGCAAACGGGGTGATTGTTAAGACGGTTGGTAAAGCGCACCTCGTGAACGCCCTCGCCTATCGCCTCTTTCATAGCGGCGAAAAGCTCTTTTGCATCCTCATTCTGTTGCTTTAACGCATCCTTTTCCTCGTCGGTATCTATATCAAGGTTATCCGAAAGAACATTTACAAAGCCCTTTTCGTTATAGTTCATAAGCATTTGCAGAGCAAATTCGTCAACATTGTCTGTAAGGTAAAGCACCTCGTATCCCTTTGCCTTAACCGCCTCGACCTGCGGCAGCATATCAATTTTTTCAAGTGTTTCGCCGCTTGCGTAATAAATGGACTTTTGCTCGTCCTTCATATGCTCGCAGTACTCTTTAAGTGTTATATACTTTTTCTCCTGCGAGGATTTGAACAACAGCAGGTCTTTAAGTGTATCCTTATTTGCACCGTAGTCGGCATACAAGCCGTATTTAAGCTGAACGCCGAAGGTATCGAAAAATTTCTCATACTTCTCGCGTTCGTTTTTCTGCATTTTTGTAAGCTCTTGTGTAATTTTCTTTTCGATATTTTTCGCAATAAGCTTTAACTGATAGTCGTGCTGTAACAGCTCACGCGAAACATTGAGCGATAGATCGGGACTGTCGACAAGACCCTTTACAAAGCTGTAATAGTCGGGCAATAAATCGGAACATTTGTCCATAATCAAAACACCGCCCGAATAAAGCTGCAAGCCCTTTTCAAATTCCTTTGTATAATAGTCAAACGGCGCGTGAGACGGAATGTACATAAGTGCGTCGTATGTCACCTGACCCTCGGTTTTGGCGTGAATTACACGCGCAGGGTCAACATAATCCATATATTTTTCTTTATAAAAGCTGTTGTATTCTTCAGCCGTTATTTCACTCTTTTGCTTTTTCCACAGCGGTACCATACTGTTAAGGGTTTTCGGCTCGGTAACGGTTTCGTACTCATCCTCTGTTCCCTCTTTTTTGCGGCTTGTTTCCATATTCATTATAATCGGGTACCGAATATAGTCCGAATATTTTTTAACAAGCGCGCTTATGCGGTAGCTATCCAAAAATTCGCCGTACTTTTCTTCGTCGGTATCGTCTTTTATATGCAAGACTATTTCGGTACCGTTTTCAGCCTTTTCGCACGGCTCTACTGTATAGCCGTCTGCGCCGTTTGACGACCAGCGATATGCCTGCTCTGCACCGTGTGCTTTCGATGTTACCGTAACGCTGTCGCTGACCATAAACGAGGAATAAAAGCCTACGCCGAACTGACCGATAATATCAATATCGTCGGTTTTTTCGTTGTTGGTTTTAAAGTCAAGCGAGCCGCTTTTTGCGATTGTGCCGAGGTTGTTTTCAAGCTCCTGCTCGGTCATACCACAGCCGTTGTCGCTGATGGTAAGCGTGCGTGCCTCCTTGTCGATGTCGATGTGAATTTGGTAATCCTCGCGGCTGTATCCGACGGTGTTGTCAGACAACGAACGATAGTACAGCTTGTCCAAAGCATCACTCGCGTTTGAAATAAGCTCGCGCAGGAAAATTTCCTTGTGCGTGTAAATTGAGTTAATCATCATATCAAGCAGTTTTTTCGACTCTGCTTTAAATTGTTTTTTGCCCATTATGAACATCTCCGATTTAAGTTTTAGCACTCTACTTTAATGAGTGCTAATTATAGTATAACGCAAATTTTGCTTTTGTCAAGTGCAATTTCGATTTTTTAACTAAATCGGTTTTCAAAAGAATGACAGTAAAATCACAAAAGCCGAAAGACACCGACAAAATTTATCAAGATGAATATTCCGATAAAAATGCAAGGATTACAATAAGGTAAAACTAAAATCCGCCCGAAATGCACGCATCGCAAAGCGGGTGGATTTTTATTTTAATTGAATGTGTTGTCTTTGCGTATGTTTTTTCAATATATCACAGTTCAATGTTTTTTAAATAAACATATTAAAAGCGTGTGACATTAAGTGCCACACGCTTTTATGCTAATTCATCTTAATAATTTACTCTTCAGAAACTTCGAACTCTCTTTATCAACAGATTAAACTCAACTTTTTAACCGCTGTTGTAAAAACCGCTATACGCAATTTTTACAAGCCTGCAATCATATTTTATGCAATCGGTAATTAGTGTTTCAAAACAAGTATATTTTTAACAATGCTGTAAATGAATAATATGCGCCACCGCAGGTATAGACTCGCCCTGCTGCGTGGAAACGGTCGAAAGAAGTGCGCCCGTACCGCAGACCAAAACATTTTTAAGCGCGCCGCTTTCAACGCTCGGCACAATGTAACCTGCGGTAACACTGCCGACACAGCCGCACCCCGAGCCGCCTGCATGAACATCCTGCCGCTTTCGGTCGTACAGCATTTTGCCGCAATCGTTGTGAACAGCCGAAATATCAATGCCGTCTTTTTTTAACAGAGAAATCAGCAGCTCACTGCCGATATAACCAAGGTCACCCGTGAATATCGCATCGTAATCCTCGGGCGTTGTGTCGGTGTCTGCCAAATATCGTAGTATGGTATCATATGCGGCAGGTGCCATTGCCGCACCCATATTATTTGCATCTTTAACCCCGAGGTCGACTATTTCGCCTGCTGTGAAGTGATGCAGTGCTGTATGCGTTCTTGAAACTCCGATTATCAGCGCGCCTGCGGCGGTCGCAGTCCACTGAGAGGTAGGGGTTCGCTGATTGCCGTACTCTAACGGATAGCGAAACTGCCTTTCGGCAGAGCAAAAGTGTGATGAAGTAACCGCGGCGACTGTTTTTGCCGCGCCGCCGTCGACAAATTGCGCCGCAACACCTGCCGAAAGCGCCATTGTAGAGCAAGCGCCGTAAAGTCCTATGAAAGGGGCAGAGAAATCGCGAATACCGAACGAACTGCCCATACACTGATTCAAAAGGTCGCCCGCGAAAATGCAATCTATTTGCACGGCGTTTATATTCGCTTTTCCGAGTGCTATTTCGATTGCCTCTTTTTGCAACATACTTTCCGCTTTTTCAAAAGAACTGCTTTTTAAATATTCATCTTCAAAAATTCTATCGAAATATTTACCCAATGGACCGTCGCCCTCTTTTTTGCACCCGACCGCCGCCGAGGCTTCGATAAAAACACCGTTGAAAGCAACCGTCCTGCCGTTTCTTAAAGCCAAATGCAGTACCCCCTAACAAAAAGCTTTTACAATATACAGTACTATACCGTATACCACGCTTGCCGTTATGCCGAACACAAGCACGGGACCCGCAATTGAGAACAGCTTTGCACACATTCCCAAAACAACGCCCTC
>CAZIEH010000024.1:0-8568 GCA_964538695.1 uncultured Eubacterium sp.
CACATATGCCTCGCGGTGTATTGAAAACGAAATTTTAATGTATTTGCGAAAAGCATCGCCCTTGCGCGGTGAAATATCAATTGACGAACCTCTTAATGTCGATTGGGACGGTAACGAGCTGTTGCTTTCGGATATTTTGGGCAGTGATGCCGATGAGGTCGGTAAGGGTGTTGAGCAGGAGGCGGAAAGCTTACAGCTTATGTCGCTTGTCGGCGAGTTGCCTATGCGCGAAAAGCAAATTATGACACTTAGATTCGGACTGTGCGGCGAAAAAGAGCATACGCAAAAGCAGGTTGCCGATATGCTGGGTATTTCGCAATCGTATATTTCAAGGCTTGAAAAACGAATTATCGACGAGCTGAAAAAAGAGTTTGCCGCATTATGATGAGATGCCGTATTTAGTTATTTTTTGCCGATATATGCAAAAAAATGCCGTCGTTTTCTTGATTTGATTGCTACCGTGTGCTATAATAACTATAATTATTTATTAAGGAGTGGTAATGTATGGAAAAACGGAAAACGCAAAAGCTTGCAATTGCGGCATTGTTTACGGCACTTTGTTGCGTGCTTACAATGTTTCCACAGGTGCCTACGCCTGCTACAAACGGCTATGTACATATGGGCGATGCGCTTGTGCTTGTTTCCGCTTTTTCATTAGGCGGCGTTTACGGTCCTCTTGCGGTAGGCATTGGCTCTGCCTTGGCTGACCTTTTTTCGGGCTATGCGCATTATGTGCCTGCCACTCTTATCATAAAATATCTGCTTGCACTGACGGCGTACGCCTTGTTCGGCGTGCTGAAAAAGACGGGATTTCCCGTTTTTATCGCAAGGGTGATATCCGCAATAGTCGGCGAGGCGGTTATGATTTTCGGTTACTTTTTATATTCGTCACTTCTGCTTGGCGACAAGCTTTCGGCGGCGCTTACCTCAATTCCGTCCAACGCCGTTCAGGGCGCTTTCGGTGTAATTGTGGGGGTTGCGCTTACGACAGTGGTAACCAAATCGCGCCAGCTTAAAGATATTTTGTCGATTTTCAGTAAAAAGGGGAATGAATAATGCGTGTTGTGGTAAAGGTCGGTACATCGACTCTTGCGCATAAGTCGGGCTGTATAAACATACGGCATATCGAGGAGCTTTGCAAGGTTATAAGCGACCTTAAAAATGCAGGTCACGAAATGGTGCTTGTTTCATCGGGCGCTATCGGAATGGGTGTCGGCAAGCTTTCACTTAACGAAAGACCGAGTGATATGCCTACAAAGCAGGCCGCCGCCGCTGTCGGTCAGTGCGAGCTTATGTATGCTTACGACAAGCTGTTTTCGGAATATAACCACACGGTTGCACAGGTGTTGGTTACGGGGCAGGATATGAAGGACGAGGTGCGCCACGCAAATATCACCAACACGATAAACCGCTTGTTACAGCTTAATGCAATTCCCGTTATAAACGAGAATGATACAGTCGCGACCGAGGAGATTTCAATAGGTGACAATGACACGCTCGGCGCACTTGTCGCGGTCAGTGTAAATGCTGATTTGCTTGTTATGCTTTCGGATATCGACGGTATGTACACCGCCGACCCGTACCGCCACAAAAACGCAAAGCTTATTTCCACAGTTACCGAGATAAGCGACGAGATACTTGCCGCATCGGGCGGTAATCACACCACTCTCGGTACAGGCGGTATGAACACAAAGCTACGCGCCGCGGATATGTGTATGCAAAACGGAACGGATACCGTTATTGCAAACGGCAGTAAGCCGTCGGTGCTGTACGATATTTTGGAAGGAAAGCAAATCGGAACGCGATTTGTCGGTAAAAAGCAATGACAACATCTGAAATTTTAAACAATGCGGTCGCACTGAAAAACAAGGGCACAACCCTTTCAACATCGCAAAAAAATGCCGCGCTTTACGCTATGGCTGAAAGCCTTGTTGCACATACCGACGATATTCTTGCCGAAAACAAGCTTGATTTGCAGGCGGCAAGGGGAACGGTGTCAGAGGTAATGCTTGACAGGCTTATGCTTGATGAGGGCAGAATTAGGGCGATGGCGACAGGTATAACAGATGTTGCCGAATTGCCCGACCCCGTCGGCAATATTTTAAGCAGTACAAGACACGAAAACGGTATGGTGATAGAAAAGGTGTCGGTACCGATTGGCGTTGTGGCGATTATTTACGAAAGTCGCCCCAATGTTACCTCCGATGCGGCGGCGCTTGCCTTTAAAAGTGGCAATATATGCGTGCTTCGCGGCGGTAAAGAGGCATACCGCACATCACTTGCGGTGACAAAGGCTTTGCGTGCAGGGCTTACCGATTGCGGGCTTTCGTGTGATTACATTCAGCTTATCGAGGATACAACGCGTGCAAGCGCGAACGAGCTTATGACAGCATCGGGCTTTGTCGATTTGCTGATTCCGCGCGGCGGTGCGGGACTGATAAACGCCTGTGTTAAAAACGCGACCGTTCCGTGTATACAAACAGGCACGGGCATATGTCATATTTATGTCGACGGTGCGGCGGATTTCCACAAGGCACTTGATATAATCGAAAATGCAAAAACCTCGCGTCCGTCGGTCTGCAATGCGGCAGAGGTTTGCTTAATAGATGAAAAGATTGCGGCAGAGTTTTTGCCACTGATTAAAAAGCGGCTGTGCGACGACCGTGCCGATAAAGGACTTGTACCCGTCGAGCTTCGCCTTTGCGAAAAAGCGCGCGAAATGACAGACGGTACAAAGGCGACGGAAACTGATTTTGATACCGAATTTTTGGATTATATACTTGCGGTAAAGGTCGTTTCGGGTGTAGATGAGGCGGTTAAGCACATTCTTAACCATTCAACGGGTCACAGCGAGGCGATTGTTACCGAGGACAGCACTGCTGCCGAACACTTTGTCAACGGCACCGACAGCGCGGCGGTTTATGTAAATGCCTCTACACGGTTTACAGACGGTGGGGAATTTGGACTTGGGTGCGAAATGGGTATTTCGACACAAAAGTTGCACGCAAGAGGCCCTATGGGTCTTAACGAGCTTAATACATATAAGTATGTTGTCCGCGGCGACGGGCAGGTAAGATAGGGGAGTGCTGATATGAAAATCGGGTTTATAGGCTGTGGAAATATGGGCGGCGCGTTAGCCTGTGCGGTGGCTGACAGCGGCATTTTCGATATGCAACTGTTTTTGGCTGATACCGATTGCGAAAAGGCGAACGCACTTGCCGAAAAAATAGGGGCAACTGTTGTACAGGGCGCGAAAATTGCCGAAGAATGTAATATTATTTTTCTCGGTGTAAAGCCTGCGGTTGTCGAAAAGGCATTGTCGCTTTTAAAAGCCGTTCTTTCTTCAAGAAACGATTGTGTTATCATAACGATGGCGGCAGGCGTTAAAGCCGAAAAAATTGCCGAGCTTTCTGGAAATAAAGCGGTAATTCGCATTATGCCGAACACACCCGTAAAGGTTGGCGAGGGTGTTGTGCTTTACACGGTGACAGATGCCGCGCAGAAGTATAAAAATGACTTTTTGGCGGCACTTACTGCGGCAGGTAGCTGTGTCGAAATTACCGAAAGCCTTATAGATGCAGGTTGTGCGGTATCGGGTTGCGGCCCTGCGTTTGTTTATATGTTTATCGAGGCACTTGCAGACGGTGGCGTAAATTGCGGCCTTTCACGCAACGACTCGCTTTTGCTCGCGGCAAAAACCGTTATGGGTGCGGCGAAAACCGTTTTGGAAACAGGCGAACACCCCGAAAAGCTTAAAGATGATGTTTGCAGTCCCGCAGGCAGTACTATTGCAGGTGTTGCGGCACTTGAAAAGGGTGCGTTTCGAGGCACTGTCGGCGAATGTGTTATGAAAGCGTACGAAAAAACAAAACAGCTTGGTTAATGCAAAAAATACTGAAAATACTTTGGAAAGAGGTATAAAAAATGGAAAATATCGATTATTTAAAGCAGTACGATGCCGAGGTCGGCACCGCGATGGAGCAAGAGCTTAACCGTCAGCGTGATTGCATTGAGCTTATTGCATCAGAAAACTTTACTTCAAAAGCGGTTATGGCGGCAATGGGCTCGGTTCTTACCAACAAATATGCCGAGGGTTACCCTGCAAAACGCTATTACGGCGGTTGTAAATATGTTGATATTGTAGAGGATATCGCAAGAGAACGTGCTTGCCGCCTTTTCGGTGCAGAACACGCGAATGTTCAGCCCCACAGCGGCGCACAGGCAAATACAGCGGTTTACTTTGCACTTTTGCAACCGGGTGACACCGTTTTGGGTATGAACCTTGCACACGGCGGTCACCTTACACACGGCAGTCCCGTTAATCTTTCGGGTAAATATTTCAACTTTGTACCCTACGGTGTAGATGCAGAAACAGGTCGTATAGACTATGACAAGCTTGCCGAAATCGCAAAAGAGAATAAGCCCAAGCTTATTGTTGCAGGTGCATCGGCTTACCCGAGAGTAATTGATTTTAAAAGAATAAGCGAAATTGCAAAAGAAGTCGGCGCGATTTTTATGGTTGATATGGCGCATATTGCAGGTCTGGTTGCCGCAGGCTTGCACCCGTCGCCCGTACCGTATGCCGATATAGTTACCACCACAACGCACAAAACACTGCGCGGTCCTCGCGGCGGTATGATTCTTTGTCGTGAAGAGTATGCCGCGGCAATCGATAAGGCTATTTTCCCAGGTACACAGGGCGGTCCGCTTGAGCATATAATCGCCGCAAAGGCAATCTGCTTGGGCGAGGCATTAAAGCCCGAATTTCGTGAGTATCAGCAAAGGGTTGTCGATAATGCAAAAGCACTTGAAAAGGGCTTGCTTGCGGCAGGCTTCGACTTGGTTTCGGGCGGTACCGATAACCACCTTTTACTGCTTGATTTACGCCCGATGGATATAACAGGCAAAGAAATGGAGCATAGACTTGACGAGGTTAATATTACAGTAAACAAAAACGCTATCCCCAACGACCCGCAAAAGCCGTTTGTCACAAGCGGTGTGCGTATCGGTACACCTGCGGCTACCACACGCGGCTTCGGTACAGAGGATATGGCGGAAATTGCCGAGCTTATCAGGCTTTGCGCGGTAGATTTCGAAAACAAACGCACCGAAATAAAACAGCGTGTCGCAAAGCTTTGCGAGAAATACCCGTTGTACGATTGATTTCGGTTTTCCGAATATATTGAGGAGAATGGTTATGAACCTTAAACTTTTAAAGCTTTTAAGCAAAAACTCGCGCCGCAGTAACGAGGAGCTTGCCGTTATGACGGGGCGCACCGAGGACGAAATAAACCGCGATATTGCCGAGCTTGAAAATAACGGCACTATCAGGGGCTATAAGGCGGTTATCGATTGGGAACGACTTGATAACACATATGTTTCGGCAATAATCGAGCTAAAGGTACTGCCGAAAGCAGGTCTTGGGTTCGAAGAGGTCGCAAAGCGCGTTATGAAATATCCCGAGGTTGAAAGTGTATACCTAATGTCGGGCGGCTATGACCTTAATGTTGTTGTAAAAGGCAAAACCTTTCAAGAGGTTGCGTTGTTTGTCGCAAAAGAGCTTGCCACAATAGAGAATGTCACCTCTACAACCACGCACTTTGTTCTGCGCCGTTATAAAGAGCTTGATGTCGAGCTGATGGATGACAAGGCAGACGACAGGGGGAGTTTTTCGTTTTGATGAATTACGATAAAGTCCTTAATCCGCAAGTTGTTGCTCTTAAACCGTCGGGTATACGCCGATTTTTCGATATTGCCGAGCAGATGCAGGATGTAATATCACTCGGTGTAGGCGAGCCCGATTTTCCGACACCGTGGCAGATAAGAAAAGCAGGTATACAGTCTTTAGAGCAGGGCAGGACAAGATACACCGCAAACCGCGGCTTGGCACAGCTTAGAACATCTATAAGCAAATACCTTGCGCGCAAATACTCGCTTTCGTATAATCCCGATGATGAAATATTGGTAACCGTCGGCGGCAGTGAGGCAATTGACCTTGCAATTCGTGCTGTTGTCGAAAACGGCGACGAGGTTATAATACCGCAACCGAGCTATGTCTGTTACGAGCCGATTACCTGTCTTGCAGGCGGCAAGCCCGTTATTATCGAAACCAAGGCGGAGAATGCCTTTAAGCTTACTCCAGAGGCACTTTCTGCCGCGATTACAGACAGAACAAAGGCGCTTATTTTACCGTACCCTTGCAACCCGACGGGTGCGATTATGGAGCGCGAGGATCTTAAAAAAATCGCCGAGGTTTTAAGAGGTACCGATATAGTCGTTATTTCCGACGAAATATATTCCGAGCTGACCTTTGCCGACAATCCGCATTTTTCTTTTGCCGCTTTACCCGATATGGCAGAGAGAACGATTGTCGTAAACGGTTTTTCAAAATCGTTTTCAATGACAGGCTGGCGGCTCGGCTATGCGTGCGGTCCCAAGGTTCTTATGAAACAGCTTACCAAAATCCACCAATATGCCATTATGTGCGCACCGTCCACCTCACAGCACGCGGCGATTGCCGCACTTACCGTCTGCGACGATGTTGTTGATGATATGATTGAGGAATATGATGTTCGGCGCAGAATTATGGTTGACGGTTTCAATAAAATCGGTCTTGTTTGTCACGAGCCTAAGGGTGCGTTTTACGCGTTTCCGTCAATTAAAAGCACGGGTATGACAAGTGATGAATTTTGTGAAAAGCTACTTTATTCCAAAAATGTCGCGCTTGTCCCCGGTACTGCGTTCGGTGATTGCGGCGAGGGGTTTGTGCGCGCCTCTTACTGCTATTCGACCGAGCATATTAAGACGGCATTAAAGCGCATAGGCGAGTTTTTAGAGGAATTATAAAATGTACGGCAGTGTGAAAAACGGTTTTCGCACCGCCGTTTTTTAGCAAACAGGCAAAAAGTACTTGCATATGCGCGATAATGGGATTATAATATATTTATTAGTAAAATGGTGGGAGTGTACGGTAAAAACTGTCGCTTTTTGCCGAAAGAGGGAGATATAAGGTTATGCCGATTACAGATATTCTGGCTAAAAATGCGGCGTTCTACCCCGACGATGTAAGTTTGGTAGAGCTTAATCCGAAAATCGAAAACAGTAAAAATATGACATGGCGCGAATTTTCGCTTATGCAGGCAACCGCAAGCGAATCATACCGTCGCGAAATAACCTGGGATGCATTTCACAAATCAGCAAACCGTTTTGCAAATCTTTTGCTTTCACGCGGTGTGAAAAAAGGCGAAAAGGTTGCAATACTTTTAATGAACTGCCTTGAATGGTTGCCGATTTATTTCGGTATTCTGCGTGCGGGCGCGGTTGCCGTACCGCTGAATTTCAGGTACACTGCCGATGAAATTGCGTATTGCCTTGAAAAGTCAGATGCCGAATATATACTTTTCGGCCCGGAATTCACAGGTCGTATAGAAAGCATTTGTCACAAGGTTAAAAGAATAAAGCTTTGGGCATATGTCGGCGACGATTGTCCCGTTTTTGCGGAAAGCTATAACAAGCTTGTGGGTTACTGCTCATCTAAATTACCTGCAGTACCCATCAGCGACGATGATGACGCGGCTATATACTTTTCCTCGGGTACAACAGGCTTTCCGAAAGCGATTTTACATACCCACCGCAGTCTTATGCACTCTGCCGCGGTAGAACAGAATCACCACGGTCAGACAAAAGACGATGTATTTTTGTGCATACCGCCGCTTTACCATACAGGCGCAAAAATGCACTGGTTCGGTAGTCTTGCCGCAGGCTCAAAAGCGGTACTGCTTAAAGGCACAAATCCGCAATGGATTATCGAGGCGGTATCTGACGAGCATTGCACAATTGTTTGGTTGCTTGTGCCGTGGGCACAGGATATTTTGGACGCGATTGACCGCGGCGAAATTGATATTTCAAAATACGAGCTGTCACAGTGGCGTTTAATGCATATCGGCGCACAGCCCGTACCGCCAAGCCTTGTAAAACGCTGGAAAAAGGTATTTCCAAAGCATCTTTATGACACCAACTACGGTTTAAGTGAGTCAATAGGTCCCGGCTGTGTACACTTGGGTGTTGAAAATATCGACCATGTCGGCGCAATCGGCAAAGCGGGCTACGGCTGGCAGACTATGATTGTAGACCCCCAAAGAAACCCTGTCGAGCGCGGCGAGGTCGGCGAGCTTGCGGTTAAAGGTGACGGCGTTATGAAATGCTATTACAAGGACCGCGAGGCTACCGACGAGATTTTAAAAGACGGTTGGCTTTACACTGGTGATATGGCTATGGAGGATAAGGACGGCTTTATCTATCTTGTTGACCGTAAAAAGGATGTTATTATTTCGGGCGGTGAAAATATATATCCCGTTCAAATCGAGGATTACTTGCGCTCTAACCCGAATATAAGCGATGTTGCCGTAATCGGCTTGCCCGATAGGCGACTCGGTGAAATTTCGGCGGCGATTATTCAGGTTAAAGAGGGTTGCACCCTTACCGAGGACGAGGTAAATGACTTCTGCCTTGAGTTGCCGCGCTACAAGCGTCCGCGCGAGATCATCTTTGACCATGTGCCCCGCAATC
>CAZIEH010000024.1:8578-15121 GCA_964538695.1 uncultured Eubacterium sp.
CAGGCAAAATCGAAAAGCCGAAGCTTCGCAAAATGTACAGCGCAGACGGGCTTGTCGCCAAAGAAAACGAACTGTAATGAAAGGATAGATTGTATAATGAAAAAGCTAATGCTTGGCAATGCCGCCGTTGCGCGCGGCGCATACGAAGCAGGTGTGGGCGTTGTTTCGTCCTACCCCGGTACACCGAGTACCGAAATAACCGAATCTGTTGTTGAGTACGAGGATATCTATGTTGAGTGGGCACCTAATGAAAAGGTCGCCGCAGAAACCGCAATAGGCGCATCTATCGCAGGTGCAAGGGCAATGAGCTGTATGAAGCATGTCGGTCTTAATGTTATGGCTGACCCCGTATTTACGGTAAGCTATATCGGCGTAAACGGCGGTCTTGTCCTGTGCGTTGCCGATGACCCCGGTATGCATTCTTCACAGAACGAGCAGGACTCGCGTCATTATGCCAAGGCGGCAAAAATCCCTATGTTAGAGCCATCTAATTCGGCTGAATGTAAGGAATTTACAAAATATGCTTTTGAATTAAGCGAAAAATACGACGCGCCTGTTTTTATTCGTCTATCAACACGCGTTTCGCACTCGCAAAGCCTTGTAGAACTGTGCGAGCCGCAGAACTATGAGCTTAAAGAATACGAAAAGAATATTAAGAAAAATGTTATGATGCCCGCAAACGCCATAGGCAGACATATCGAGGTTGAAAAGCGTATGGCGGCACTTGCCGATTTCGCCGAAACAACCCAGCTTAACTCGGTAGAGGACAACGGCAAAAAGGTCGGTGTTATCACCGCAGGCGTTTCGTATACATACGCTAAAGAGGCACTCGGCGACAGCGTAAACTACCTAAAGCTTGGTATGGTATATCCGCTGCCTGTAAAGCTTATCGAGGATTTTGTTAAAGACTTGGATACCGTTTATGTTATCGAAGAGCTTGACCCGTTTATCGAGGAGCATATTAAAGCTCTCGGCATAACCGTAAAGGGCAAAGATGAGTTTACACTTCTCGGCGAATACAGTCAGAATCTTATTAAAAAGGTTGTCCTCGGCGAAGAAACCGAATTTGTCACACCGAAAGAGGCTGCACCTGCCCGTCCCCCTGTTATGTGCGCAGGCTGTCCGCACCGCGGTACATTCTATGTGCTTTCAAAGCTCGGACTTACCGTTTCGGGTGATATAGGCTGTTACACACTCGGCGCGGTCACACCGCTTGCAAGTATCGATACAACAATTTGTATGGGTGCATCTATAAGTGCCGCACACGGTATGGCAAAGGCTCGCGGCGACGAGTTTTCAAAAAAGCTTGTCAGTGTTATAGGCGACTCTACCTTTATACATTCGGGTATTACGGGTCTTATAGATGTTGTTTACAACAAGGGCAACAATACTATAATCATTCTTGATAACTCAATTACAGGTATGACGGGTCATCAGGACAACCCCACAACTGGTCTTACAATTCGTAAAGAGCCTACAAAGCAGGTTGATTTAGAGGCACTTTGCCACGCTGTCGGTGTTGAACGCGTTAGGGTAGAGGACCCGTTTGATTTGGTCGGCTTTGAAAAAGCGGTTAAAGAGGAGCTTGCCGCAGACGAACCCTCGGTAATTATCGCACAGCGCCCCTGTGCATTGCTGAAAACAGTAAAATACAGCGGTCACTGCACCGTAGACAACGAAAAGTGTCGCGGTTGCCGCAAGTGTATGAAGCTTGGTTGCCCTGCAATAGTATTTGAAAACGGCAAGGCAAGAATAGACGAAACACAGTGTAACGGCTGTGGCTTGTGCCTCGGCGTTTGCCCGTTCGGCGCAATCGAAAAGGAGGACTGACAAATGGCTGAAACAAAATGTATTATGATTGTCGGCGTTGGCGGACAGGGAACACTTCTTGCAAGCCGTATACTCGGAAATGTCGCTATCAGTCAAGGCTACGATGTTAAGGTATCGGAAGTACACGGTATGAGTCAGCGCGGCGGCAGTGTCGTTACATATGTAAAATACGGCGAAAGCGTTTCGTCACCCATTATCGATAAGGGTGAGGCTGATACGGTTTTGGCTTTCGAAAGGCTTGAGGCATTGCGCGCATTACCTTATCTGAAAAAAGGCGGCAAAATTATATTAAACGACCGTGCAATAGCACCTATGCCCGTAATTACGGGTGCCGTAAAATACCCTGAGGGTATTATTGATAATCTTTCTGCTGAAGCAGAAACTGTTGCCATAGATGCACTTGAATTAAGCCTTAAAGCAGGCTCGTCAAAAGCGGTCAATGTTGTGCTTATAGGTGTTTTGGCGCGTCACAGCGAAATAGAAAAGCAGGTTTGGATAGATGTTATAAAGCAGACCGTGCCACCGAAATTTGCGGAGCTTAATTTAAAGGCGTTCGAGCTTGGCTACAACGCCGCCGACGGTGAATGATATGAAAAAAAAATTTAAGTCGTTTGCAATTTTTGCATATATTTTTGTTGCAATAATCGCGTTTGCGCTTATTTTGATTTTCCCAAGCAGTCGCGAGGTTTTCGGAAATCTGTCTACCACACACCCTTTTATAATGGGCTTTGCAAAATTTGCAATTCTCGCAACAGCGGGCGAGCTGTTGGGTATGTATATCAGAACCTCAAAAATTTCGTTGCCGTCGTACATTGCGGCAAGGTTTATCATTTGGGGTATTATAGGTGTTTGGATAACCTTTATGATGAAGGTGTATTCTTTCGCCGTTGCCGACCTTATGCAAAGCGGAATGTTACCCGGTGGTGAAAATTCATTTTTGCGTGCGCTTTACACAAGCGTTATTATGAACACCACCTTCGGACCGACATTTATGGCGGCACACAAAATCAGCGACAAAATTTTTGATGTAAAGGCGGCGGGTGACAAAGCAACTATGCAGTCTGTTATCGGCGGTATAGATTGGCGCGGATTTTTCGGCTTTACAATCTTAAAAACCGTACCGATTTTCTGGATACCCGCACATACGGTTACCTTTATGTTGCCGTCACAGTATCAGGTAATAATGGCTGCCGCGCTGTCGGTAGCACTCGGTATAATACTCAGTATCTCAAACCGCACCGCAAAGGAGAAATAGCTATGTCAATAAGACAACCCGAAATCGAAACAATGCCGCGCGAGCAGTTGCGTGCTTTGCAAGGTGAAAGACTTAAAGCACAGGTCACAAGAATGTACGACCGTGTAGAATGCTTTAGAAAACGAATGGACGAAAAGGGACTTACCCCCGACGATGTAAACAGTGTCGACGACCTTGCAAAGCTTCCTTTTTCTTATAAGCAGGACTTGCGCGATTATTACCCCTACGGGCTTTTTGCCGAGCCTATGAAAAATATACGCCGTGTACACGCATCAAGCGGTACAACGGGCAAGCGTATTGTTGTCGGATATACCGAGGATGACCTTGATATGTGGGCAGAGTGCGTTGCACGAATGCTTAATGCAATCGGTCTCGGCTGTGAAGACATTTTTCAGGTTTCGTTCGGCTATGGCTTGTTTACTGGCGGTTTTGGTTTGCACGCGGGTGTCGAAAAAATCGGCGCAACGGTTATACCGATGTCGTCGGGAAACACATCACTTCAAATTCAAACGATGATTGATTTCGGTGCAACTGCCCTTTGCTGTACGCCGTCATATGCTATGTATCTTGCCGAGGAGGTTGAAAAGCTCGGCGTTAAAGACCAGCTTTCTTTAAGGGTCGGCGTTTTCGGTGCAGAGCCTTGGAGTGAGAGTATGCGCCGCGAGATTGAGGATAAGCTTGGAATTAAGGCATACGATATTTACGGTCTTTCCGAAATTTTGGGTCCGGGTGTATCCTGTGAATGTGAGTATCAGTGCGGTATGCATGTTTGGGAGGATAATTTTATCGTTGAAATTATCGACCCCGAAACAGGCGAGGTCTTGCCCGAGGGCAGTACGGGCGAGCTTGTATTTACAACCATAACAAAGCAGGGCTTTCCCGTAATAAGATACAGAACACGCGACATTTGTTCGCTTAATTATGAAAAATGCAAATGCGGCAGAACGCATTTAAGAATGAACAAGCCAAGCGGCAGA
This sequence comes from uncultured Eubacterium sp., assembly GCA_964538695.1. Taxonomy (GTDB): domain Bacteria; phylum Bacillota; class Clostridia; order Oscillospirales; family Acutalibacteraceae; genus UMGS1532. Next base: position 12,641 of record CAZIEH010000024.1, read on the forward strand.
AGCGATGATATGCTTATAATCCGCGGTGTCAATGTGTTCCCGTCGCAAATAGAAGAGGTTTTGCTGAATATAAATAACGGCGAAATCACCCCGAACTATCTTATTAAAATTGACAGGGTAAACAATACCGATACTTTCGACCTTGATGTTGAAATGAGTGAGGAAATGTTCACCGACGATTTAACAAGCATTACCAAAACAGAAAAGCTTATTACCGAAAAGCTGCGTTCGGCACTCGGTCTTGGTGTAAAGGTTCACCTTGTAAACCCGAAAACCATTGCGCGCAGTGAGGGTAAGGCAAAACGCGTTTTGGATATGCGCAAGCTGTAAACGAAAGGTGGTCATAAAATGTTAGCAGAGCAAATTTCGGTTTTTATTGAAAACAAAACAGGCAGACTTGCCGAGATTGCCGAATGCTTGGGCAATGGCGGCATAGATATCTCTGCACTTTCTCTTGCCGACACCGACGAGTACGGCGTTTTGAGAATGATTGTCAGTGACCCGCACCGTGCAAAGCAGTTGCTTGCCGAAACGGGCGTAATCGGCAAGGTTACAAAGGTTCTTGCCGTGGCTATCGATGACCGTGCGGGCGGTTTTGCCGATGCGGTAGGCATTTTAACCAAAAATGATGTTCAGATAAAATATATGTACGCCTGTGTTTCGCATGAAAAAGGCAAGGCGCTTATGATTTTGAGCGTTGAAGACCCCGAGAATGCCGATAAGCTTATCGATGGAACTGCCGCCGCAAGCGTCGACCCCAAGGATATTTATCGCATAAAATAGGAGGGTGTACCTTGAAATTTTCAAAAAAATTCGTCTGCGAGGATATTGCGTTCTCAACATACGAAAACCCGATAGCCGCGCCGCTGTTCAGAAAAAGCTTTGTTTTAAAGCATTTGCCCGACAGTGCCGCGATACGAATATGCGGACTTGGATTTTACGAGCTGTATATAAACGGTGAAAATATTACCAAGGGCTACCTTGCACCTTATATTTCAAATTCCGACCATATTACTTATTTTGATGAGTACGATTTAAAGCCCTATTTGACAGTAGGTGAAAATGTCATCGGCGTAATGCTCGGTGACGGCAATCAGGTCGGTAAAACCTGTCTTTGGGGTATAAACGAGAATTTGCAAAATTCCGCACCGCTGTTGGCGCTTTTTGCCGAAATTGCGGTAGGCGATGATGTGATTTCTTTTGAGGCTGATGAATTTTTGTGCAAAAAAGGTCCTGTGATTTTTAACGACCTGCGTTCGGGTATATTTTACGATGCGCGTTTGTACGATGAAAATTGGTGTATGGCAGGTGCGGACGAAAGTGATTGGCACAAGCCGATTTGCGGTGCTTACAAGCCGCGCGGCATTGCAAAGCTGTGCGAGGCAGAGCCTATAAAGGCTATGCGCGAAATAAAACCTGTCGGTATAAAAGAGGGAAGCTATAAAAAACGCGTTTGGTTGCCGCCCGAGGCACGCGATTTTTTGCAGACCGTTAAACCGTTTGAAAAGCCTGCCGAATATTCGGGTGGATATATCTACGACTTCGGCGAAAACAATACGGGCTTGGTTCGACTTAAAATTCGCGGCGAGCGTGGACAAAAGGTCAGTCTTCAATTCGGTGAACAGCTTGAGGATGGCGAGCTGAACTGCAACAATATTTACTATTACCCCGAGGGCTTTGCGCAGAGAGATATTTATTATTTGCGCGGCGACGGTGAGGAGGTTTTCGAAACCAAGTTCACCTTTCACGGCTTTAGGTATGTTTATGTTTCGGGTATAACGGCTGAGCAGGCTACTTCGGATTTGCTTACTTTTATAGTCATAAGCTCAGATATGCCGAAACGCGGCGATTTCGAATGCTCTGATGAAATGTCAAACAAAATATTTGAAATTGCGCACCGAAGTGATGTTTCCAATTTCCTGTATTTTCCTATGGACTGCCCGCACCGTGAAAAGAACGGGTGGACAAATGATGCGTCCGCCTCTGCCGAGCATATGATTTTAACCTTCGGTGCTGAAAAATCGTGGCGCGAATGGCTTAACAACATACGGGCGGCACAAAGGCAAGACGGAACTTTACCAGGGATAGTACCCACCGACAGCTGGGGTTACGATTGGGGCAACGGTCCTGCATCAGACAGAATTGTTTTCTATCTACCTTATTATATATATAAGTTTCGCGGTGAAACGCAGACCATTACAGAAAACGCCTCGGCAATGATGCGTTATTTGGATTATATTTCGCGCTGTCGCGATGAAAAAGGCGTTATCGCAACAGGTCTTGGCGATTGGTCAGCGGTCGAGCGTATCGACGGTGGCGAAAACTCTAATCCAGAGCTTGGCTTTACCGCATCGGTTATGATTATCGACTGTTGCCGCAAGGCTGTCGAAATGTTCCGTGCGGTAGGACTTACCCTTAATGCGGCGTATGCCGAAAAGCTTTGTGACGAGCTGTTGTGCGCTGTCCGCAAGGAATATTTAG
>CAZIEH010000025.1:0-15106 GCA_964538695.1 uncultured Eubacterium sp.
ACAAGATGACAACTCAAAAGAAGCAAGCAACTAAAGAAGATAAGCGAAGAAGATTCGCAATTACGGCAAAAGCCGCCGGATAGACAAGGCTGTTGCGCAAACCGAAAAGCTTACGAAGCTTGTAAACTCGCTTGTTACACTTTCAAAAGCCGATGAGGAGGCAACAACCTACAAACGGCAGGAATTTTCGGCAAGCGACGCGGCAGAGGAAACCGCAAAATCGTTTTATGACTATGCCGCGCGGCAAAACCGCACCGTTGTTACAGAAATACCGCCCGACATACGCTATATCGGCGATGAGTTTGCTTTTCGAAGACTTATTTCAATACTGCTTGAAAACGCCGTGAAATACAGCACCGAAAATTCCGCAACGGTGCTGTCACTTAAAAAGACTAAAAAAGGTGTTACCATAATATCGGAAAACGACTGCGACACTCTAAACCCCGAGGATATTTCGCACCTTTTCGACCGTTTTTACCGTGCCGATAAGGCGCGTTCGGACGGAGGATTCGGACTTGGACTTTCAATCGCGAGGGCTGTCTGTGAAGCCCACGGCGGCAAAATCTGCGCGGAAATTTGCGCACCTAACCGTGTTCGCTTTACGGCAACATTATGTTAAATGTCGGCAAACAGCGTTATTCCTATTATTATTTTTCAATATCCGTATATTAAAAACGGCAGTAAAGCTTTTGCTTTTACTGCCGTTTGCTTTTTACCACAGGTTGTAGTAAATATCCATAATTTCTTCTTTTGTAGGCTTGCGCGGATTGGTCGCCGTTGTGCCGTCGTGCAAAGCCGCCTCTGCCATTTGGCTGATACGCGACTTATACTCGCTTTCGCTGATACCGCCAAGCTCTGAAATGCGCAACGGAATATTCATTTCGGTACACATAAAGCGAATATAGCTTATAAGTGCGTGAATTGTGGTAACCTCGTTAAGGTTGTAAACGCCCAAAATACGCGCCATATTGCAATATTTATTTACGCACGGGTCATAGTTTTTGCTACTGCGTGAAAATTTGCCGATACGGCTGTTGTAGCCGATTATGTGCGGCAACAGCATAGCGTTTGCCCTGCCGTGCGGAATATGGAACTGTGCGCCGAGCTGATGCGCCATACCGTGGTTAAGACCAAGCGATGCCGAGCTGAACGCAAGACCGGCAAGACAAGATGCAATGTGCATTTTGCGGCGTGCGTGCGTGTCGTTGCTGTCATTGTACGAACGAATCAAGAACTGGCCGCAGATTTCAACAGCCTTTTCGGCAAGCGCCGCAGAAAACTCGTTATTATTAAGGCTGACATACGCCTCAATCGCGTGGGTCATAACATCCATACCAGTGTCCGCCGTGATACCTGCGGGTACGCTTTTTACAAGTTCCTCGTCCAAAATCGCCTCTTCGGGAACCATATCGGGCGACGAAAGCGGATATTTTGTGCCTGCCTGCGCATCGGTTATAACCGAGAAGGGTGTTACCTCGCTGCCTGTACCGCTTGTGGTGGGAATGGCAACAAGGCGCGGATTAAAGCCGCTTTCAATACGCTGTGCGAATTTTCTTATTGATTTTGAAAGGTCGATAGCACTGCCGCCGCCTACTGCGACAATGCAATCGGGGTTGATTTTAAGCGCCGTTGTAACCCCTGCGATAACCTTTTCGACAGGTGGGTCGGGAATAACATCATCGTAAATTTCATACTCTGTCTTAACATCGTCAAGGCGAGATGTAATTTGATTTATAAGACCGCTGCTTACAACAAACGGGTCGGTAATAAGCATAATTTTGCGGCAGCTTATATCCTTTAATCTGTCAAGTGCGCTTTCACCGAAATAAATTTTTGTTTTTACTTCAAACTCTTTCATATTGACCTACCTTTAAATTACCGTTACATCGTAACCGACCGTAAATGTTTCGCCCTTTTTCAAAACCTTTATACCGCGTTTGTCGGTATAAACGCCGTTTTCGCCGTAGCAATCGTTCATACCCGTCCACGGTTCAAGGCAAACATACGCCGCCTTGTCACCCGTTTTGCGCCATATTCCAAAATAGTCAAAGCCGTCAAAATCCATTTTAACGCCGTGACCGTCGCGATTTGTAAGGGTAACACTGCGACTGTTAAGCCCCTCGAAAACGAGTGCGCCCTTTTCGAAAATTTGCTCGCACATGGGTATTTTGTTACCGTCGACAAAAACCGACTCTTGCACATTTTCGTCTACCAAGCCGTCAGCATCTATACGGTAACTGCCAACGGTTTCGGGTTTTTCGAAAGTCACGGTGTAATCCTCAAACCGGTCGCCGAAAAGCGGAACATTAAACGCAGGGTGCGCACCGATAAAGAACGGCATTTCACCGTCGGTGCGGTTTTCTATACCGAATATCTGACTGAAACCGTTTTCATTAAGAGTGAATTTTACCGAAAGCTTAAAATCGAAAGGGTACTGCTTTTTGGTTTCTTCATTGCTTTCAAACGACAGGGTAACCGAGGTATCAGTTGCACTTTCGACCCTAAACTCATTACGCTTTGCAAAGCCGTGAATTTCAATATGGTACGGCTTGCCGTTTATCAGGGTGGTTTTACCCTCGCCCTTCAGCTCGCCGACAATGGGGAACAGCACAGGCGCGCTTTCTTTCCAAACCTCGGCATTGCGTTGCCAAATATACTGCTTTGAACCTATGCAAAATGAATTAAGCTGTGCGCCGAACAAATCGGTCGACAGACTGCTGTCGCCGCGGCGAATTGTGTATGTGTTCATAAAATCTCTCCTCATCAATCGAAAAGGTTTTTATAATCCTCGTTTTTACGCATTGAAATAGCGCGATTATTCACAAAAATATAGTGGTCGACAAGCTCGACATCCAAGCCGTTGCAGGTGTGCTTTATACGCCTTGTCATACTTATGTCGTAAACCGACGGGCGCGTACTGCCGTTTGGGTGATTGTGTACCAAAATTATGCGACTTGCGCGGTTACGCAAAATAATATCGCAAAAGCTTTTCATATTTATATCCACGCCGTCGACCGTACCGCGCGCAACCTCATCATAAGCAAGCATACGGTTGGAATTGTCGGTACATATGACAGCAAGCACCTCTACCTCGTACCCGATGTATTTCTGCCGCAATAGCTGTGTAACATCATAATCCGACTCTAAAATGACCGCATCGTCATATTTATCCTCGTTATACGCATTTACAAGCGGCAAAAACATCTTAATAAGACAGGCGCCGTTTTCGGTAATGCCGCGGCATTTCATAAGCTCCTCAACAGGGGCATCGAAAACCGCAGAAAGACTGCCGAAATGCTGTATCAGCATATGTGCATACTCGTTTGTATCAACACGCGGCAACGCATAAAACAAAACAAGCTCAAGAATATTATGCTTTTCGAAGTTTTTAAAGCTCAGGTCATGCAGAAAGCGTTTTCTTAACCTCTGCCTATGCCCACCGTGGCCATGATCGAACATCTGCTAACACCCCGCGCGTACGCTACAATTATACTTGTTTTAATTATATACCAAAATTTGTCTTTTGAAAAGGGGTAATATGTGGTATAATTGAAAAAAAGGGGCGCATACGACATTTAATGTTTTTTGCGACCTATGCAACGACAACAAAAATTGCGAGGCTGAGAATATGAAATCATTTACCGTGGGACAAAACGATGCAGGTCAGCGGCTTGACAAATTTATAGCAAAGGCTATACCGCTGTTGCCGAAATCGCTGACATACAAATACATTCGCCTGAAACGAATAAAGGTTGACGGCAAGCGTGCAACAATTGACACACGCCTAAAAGTCGGGCAGGTGATAGATGCCTACATAAACGACGAGTTTTTTGCACCCGTAAAGAAAAATTACGACTTTTTAAAGGCATCTAAACAGCTTGAGATAGTATACGAAGATGAAAACATACTGCTTGCAGACAAACGGCAGGGGTTGCTTGTTCACCCCGACGATAACGAATTTTGCGACACGCTTATAGGCAGAATACAGCGGTATTTATACGAAAAGGGGGAATACGACCCCGAAAGCGAAAACAGCTTTCGCCCCGCACTTGCCAACCGCATAGACCGCAACACGGGCGGTATAGTAATAGCGGCGAAAAATGCCGAGGCGTTGCGAATTTTATGTGATAAAATAAAAACGCGTGAAATTGACAAATACTATCTTGCGGCAGTTCACGGTGTACCGAAAAAGGACACCGACCTGCTTGAGGGGTATTTGGAAAAGAACGAGCAAAACAACATAGTTTTCGTTCAAAAAAACAAAACCGACAAAAACAAGTTTATTAAAACCAAATACCGCGTGCTGGTTAAAAAAGCAGATTGCGCCCTTTTGGAAATTGAGCTTTTAACGGGCAGAACCCACCAAATCAGGGCGCACCTTGCCTCAATCGGTCACCCGTTGTTAGGCGACGGAAAATACAGCAAAATAGGCACCGCCGACCGCAAAAAGGGCTTTAAGCACCATTCGCTTTATTCATACAAGCTGCAGTTTAATTTTACAAGCGATGCCGGTTTGCTGAACTATCTTAACGGCAAAGAATTTACCGCCGAAAATGTTTGGTTTGCCAAGGAAATATTCGGTTACGACATTTCCTCAATCAAGCTTTAAAAGCATTTGCAAAATACGCTTTGCGCACATTTCAAGATGTCCGCGCGAAATTTCGCCGTTCTCAAGTGCTTCTGCAAGGCGCTTGCTTTCGCCCCACGGCATACGGATATCGTTACCAGCAAGCACGCCCTTTGCGTGGTCTATCGGCACACCCCAGTCAGAGGTTACCATACCCTCGAAGCCCCATTCACCGCGCAAAATGCCTTCCAAAAGCTCGTAATTTTCGCAAGCGCGCACGCTGTTTATAACATTGTACGAGGTCATAATTGTGTGTGGCTGTGAGTCTTTTACACAAATTTCAAATCCACGCAGGTATATTTCTCTCAGTGCGCGTTCGGAAATGCGACTGTCGGAATAATACCTGTTTTTTTCTTTATTATTGCAGGCAAAATGCTTTGCCGATGCGGCGGTTCCGACACCCTGTATGCCGTTTACCTTGGCGGCGGCAAAACGCCCCGATATCAACGGGTCTTCGCTGAAATATTCAAAGTTTCTGCCGCAAAGAGGATTGCGGTGAATATTAAGTGCAGGTGTAAGCCATATTGCAAGACCGTTTTCTTTTGCTTCAAGACCGCCTGCTTTACCTATTTTATAAGCCAAATCGGTATTCCAGGTACACGCCAGCATTGTGGCACAGGGCCACGCTGTTGTTCCGATACCGGCATTCGGCGAAAGTCGCACGCCCGCAGGGCCGTCGACCGTCATAACGCAAGGCACACCGAGTCTGTCTGGACTACCGAAGCCGCAGGTATTTGCTATACCACGATTAGGCTTGCCACCGAGTATATCTATAAGCTCCTCATCAGTATACTGCTTTATAAATGCATCTAAAGATATATTACCCTTTGCAACCTCTTCAAAAAGCACGGGCTGTTCGCCCTCGGGGGCAACGGCGGTGTTTTCATACGGTGCGGGATTATAAGCTGTCGGCTCTGCGGCAGGCAAAGCCTCGAAAGTGCCGTCGGCAAGCATTCTTTTTTTCAGCTTGCACGGGGTACAAAGAGCTTTTAACTGCTTTACAACGATGTTTTCTTCAAGTGTATAAACAAAATCCGTCTGTGCGATATCGCGACAGCTTGTGCCGACAAAGAATCTGTAATCGCCTTTTTCAAGTACATATGCGGATTTTTGCACCTTGCCCAAATCGTCGAACGACGCCATATCGTTTATCGGGAAAGACAGTGAAACGGTTACCTCTTCATCAGGCTGTAATATCGGTGTTTTTGCGAAATCGGCAAGCTCGACGGTGCTTTTGCCCAAAAGACCCTGCGGTGCCGAAAAATACGCCTGAACGACCTCTTTACCTGCCATATCGCCTGTGTTTTTAACCTTTACGGTTATATCGATTTTATCACCGTTTACCGCCGCTGTGGGGTTTGAAAGCTTAAAGCTTGTATACGAAAGACCGTATCCAAACGGGTAAACCACGCTGTCGCGCGCCGACGGCACGGTTTCGAAATAACGATAGCCGACATATATATCCTCGTAATAATCGATATAGTCGTCACTTTCGTTAAAGGTATCCGCAGACGGGTAATCCTCGAAACGGCGTGCAAAGGTATCAACCAGCTTGCCCGAGGGATTGACTTTGCCGCAAAGTATATCGACAGTTGCAACGGCACCGTTTGTACCGCCTTGCCAAACAAGCAGTGCGGCATCGATTTTATCGTTACCCTTTATCCATGACGAATCTATCATACCGCCGATATTAAGCAGTACAACCGTGTGCTTGAACAGCGAAGTTGCCGTTTCTACAAGCTTGTTTTCGTCATCTGTAAGGTAAAAATCGCCCTTTTCGGCAGACCTGTCATAATTTTCACCCGAATTTCGGTGAATAACGACAACCGCAACATCGCTGTCCTTTGCCGCATTTTCGATTAAATCGATATTAAGCGGCGGCTCGGGGCAAACCTCGGGCTGACGGCAAACATCCGTAGTAACAGGCGGTTTCGACAAAATGGGTGCAGCAAAATCGTAATAGTACTTTGCAACCTCATCATTTACCGATACAAACGGCTCGTGCGCTTTCAGCGCCTCGTAAAAATTCGGTACATAGTCGCAATGCACCTGACCGCTACCCTCGCCGCCCTTGATATAATCAAGGCTCGCAACGCCGAGAAGTGTTATTCTTGTGCCTTTTTTAAATGGCAAAATTCCGTTGTTTTCAAGCATTACCACACCCTCTGCGGCGGCTTGCTCGGAAAGCTTTATATGAGCTTCACACGCTGTTACTGCCTTGCCGTCTTCGCCGAGAGGTGTTGTAAGATTATATTTATACCTTGCCCATTTGCACGGGGTCGGTTTTATATCGCATCTCATAACATTCATAGAAAAATCCCCCAACAATTCTGTTTTTTCGGTCGTAGTTCGCCGATACATTTTAACTATATCATAATAAAGAAAAAAGTCAAGAAAAAAACGAACCGTATTGCAAAAAAGCAACACGGTTCGCATATTTTGTGAAATTTTAAATTTCGCTTTGCAACGAAATTATTTCGTCATTGAAGCAACCTCTTCTGCAAAGTTATCTTCGCGCTTTTGGATGCCCTCGCCCTTTTCGAAACGAACATACTCAACAGCTTTAATGTCGCCGCCGACAGCCTTTGCGGTGTTGTCGATATGCTTTGCTACGGTTATGCTGTCATCCATAACGAATGCCTGATCCAAAAGGCAGTTTTCAGAATAGTACTTGCCGATTTTACCCTCAACGATTTTGCCGAGAACAGCCTCGGGCTTGTTAGCCATTTTGGGGTCTTCCTTCATCTGTGCAACGAGAATTTCCTTCTCTTTTGCCAATACATCGGCAGGAACGGCTGCACGGTCAAGATATGCCGGATTCTGTGCGGCAATCTGCATAGCAACAGCCTTACCCATAGCGGTAAACTCTGCCTTGGCGGCGATTTCGTCGGTGGTGTCGAACTTAACCATAACACCGATAGTGCCACCTGCGTGTACATAGCTTGAAACAATGCCTTCATAACGGGCAAAGCGGCGAATGCTGATGTTTTCGCGGAATTTCAAGAAGATTTCCTGAACCATCTCTTCAACTGTTGCGCCGTTGGCATTTTTTAATGTAAGAAGCTCTGCAACATCTGCGGGGTTCTGCTCGGCAACGATTTTTGCAACCTCGCCTACAAAAGCCTTGAACTCGTCATTAGATGCAACGAAGTCTGTCTCGGTATTAGCCTCAACAACAGCGGCGGCACCGTCTGCGGTATAAACAACAACAGCACCCTCTGCCGCTACACGGCTTGATTTTTTAGCTTGCGACGCAAGACCTTTTTCTCTCAAATAATCGACAGCCTTGTCCATATCGCCGTCGCACTCAACAAGTGCTTTTTTACAATCCATCATTCCGCAGCCGGTTCTTTCGCGAAGCGCCTGCACATCTTTAGCTGTAAATGCCATAATTGTAACCTCCGTTTAAAAATTAAGCCCGATTATTTTCATATTCGGGCTTAAAAAAGTTAATATAATTATTCTGCGTCTGCCTCTTCGGTTTCAGTCTCTTCAGCGGCGGCAGAACCCTGCTCACCCTGCTTGCCCTCGATAACGGCGGCAGCCATTGTCTGGGTGATAAGCTTAACGGCGCGAATAGCATCGTCATTACCCGGAATTACATAGTCGATTTCGTCGGGGTCGCAGTTGGTGTCGACGATGGCGATAATCGGAATACCGAGCTTGTGTGCCTCCTGAACGGCGATTTTCTCTTTGCGGGGGTCAACGATAAACATTGCCGCAGGCAACTTGTGCATATCCTTAATACCGCCGAGGAATTTTTCAAGCTTTTCGATTTCAAGATTGAGCTTTATAACCTCTTTTTTGGGCAAAAGGTCGAAAGTGCCGTCCTCCTGCATTGTGCGGAGCTGTGTAAGTCTTTCGATACGCTGACGAATGGTGCGGAAGTTTGTAAGCATACCGCCAAGCCATCTTGCGTTTACGAAAGGCATACCGCAAGCCTCGGCATCCTCTTTAATAGAGTCCTGAGCCTGCTTTTTGGTGCCGACGAACAGAATTTCCTGACCCTCAGCTGCGAGGTCGCGAACGAACATATAAGCGTCGTTCAGCTTTTTAACTGTTTTTTGAAGATCGATGATGTATATACCGTTACGCTCGGTGAAAATATACTCTGCCATCTTCGGGTTCCAGCGTCTTGTAAGGTGACCGAAATGAACACCTGCTTCAAGAAGCTGTTTCATTGATACTACTGACATTTGGGATTTCCTCCTTCAGGTTGTTCCTCTACCCCGCTTGACCGATGTAACACGGCACCTGCCCACACGAGGTATGTGAATTTTTTACGCCGCCGATACACGAAAACACATTCGCATACCCACAGCCATATGATTATATCACACGGTTTTCGAAAAATCAATACTTTTTCGGTCTTTTTTTAATATTCTGCGGTTTCGGCAAGCTTTTTGTCGGAAATTTCAAAGAATTTCAGCTCGTAGCCTTTAAGCTCTACGACCGAGCTTTCAACCGCCGTGCCGTGTATTTCCGCCTTTTGCGGCTTGCCTGAGGTATTGAAAATATGCAACAGAACACGGCCGTTTTCGATTTTCATAAGCGATATCTGTACCGCATCGTTATCGACAACCAGCACCGCATCGTTCGCCGCCGCCTCTTCGTGGGGGAAGTACGACATTACAATGGGCTGTTCGTTGTAAACAAGTGCCTTTTTCTCAAAATCCTCGCTTGCGGTAAGCTTCATTTTGAAAATGCGCTCGCCCATATCGATATGCTGTAAAAGCCTGTCGGTCGGGGCAATCGGGCGCGAGAGAATCGGGTGCGCACTGTATACGGGGGTGCGCAAAAGGGTAAGGTGCATTGCACCGTCAGCAAAGCTGCCCGCATACATTCCGTTATTTATAACGCACAGTCTGTTGTCGCCGTCGCATATGCCGCACCATTTTTGGTATGTTACCTCGTTGCCGTTGCTTTCAAGCTGTTCTGTGCCGAACGCGGTCTGACCGAAGAACTTGCCGTTTTTCATAGGTGTATCCAAACGGAACTTTACGGCGCGGTTGGCGTTGGCGGTGTTCATTGTTATTTTTATATCAATATCGCCCGTTGCTTTTTCGACAAAATATTCGATAGCGGCAAAGCTGTCATCGTGCTTGAAAAATGCCTCGATTTTTGTTCTGACATCGCCGTCTTCTGTTATAACAACATTTTCGCGCGGCTCGGATTGACCGAGATATCTGCCAGTTTCCTCGGCATTAAGCAGGCGGTATTCACCCATTTTTTCGCTGTAACCCTTTACGGTCATACCCCACGGGTCTTCGTTATCGCGATAAACCTCTACAACGCCGCTGTCGGTTATTTTGCGCACGCCGTCAACGGTGTATTCGGCAATTTTGCCCGTTTTGCGATCTACGCTGAAAGTGAAATTATCGCCCGTTACGGTAATAACATCGCTGTATGTGCGGCTTGCAGTCTGCTTTTTCAAAACCGTAAGCTTGCAGTCAAAGCGGTTCATCTGCGACGGCTCAAGCTCAGCAACAAAAGAAACCTTTTCTATCCAATCAAGGCTGAAAGTAGCCTCGGGCTTTTCGTTTTGACAGGTTATAGGGTTGCCGTTCTTGTCGTAAACCGTGGCTACCGTCACCTCGTCCTCGTTCCAGTTTTGGTCCTGTAACATAAAGCCGACTTCGAAAACGCCCTTTATTTTATAGGGGTGCGGATTGTAAATCATAATGGGTATTTCGCCCTCTGCCGCGGGCTTTTGACCCTTGGCAAGCATAAAGAAGGCTTTTGCGATTATTTTATCGCACTTTTCAAGCGCATACGATTGCGTTCTTAACGCGTCGTCCTCTGCGGGCTTTATGCAGGAGCCGGGCAAAATGTCGTGAAATTGACAAAACGCAAGTGTTTTTCTTATATCGCGAATATCCTCCTCGGGGTACTGCATACCGCGTGTAAGTGCGGCAAGTGTAGCCGCCTTTTGCGCGACAGCCACGCTGTTTTCAAGCGCCCTGTTCTGCTGCTTTATACGAACCATTGAGGTGTAACAGCCCATCATAACATGGACTAAGGAGGTGTCTATTTGCGGAATATCCGACTTGTCAACCTCGGCAAAATAGCTGTCCAAATCGGAATGAACAATTGCGATATTGTCGTTTTCTTCGATAGCTTTATTAAGTGCTTCAAGGTCAATTTTTGACGGGCCGCCGCCGTGGTTACCGATACCCCAAGTCAAAAGTGCGATATCCTCGTCTGCACACTCGTTAATGCACTGGTTAAGCTTTTCAAGTGCGTGACCCTTTAGTGTGTTGTAACCGCCGAATATATGGTGTGCGGTAACGCTTGAGTCGGCAAAGCCTTTCCAATTGAAAAGGCGCGGATATGTACCGGGGCGCATAAACACATAAGAGTCATAGCCTGTTTTTTGCAAAATCTGCACAAGACCCTTGGTGTGACCGAACGGGTCGAAATTAAGCGCGGTTTTCGGCTCTACGCCGAATTTTTCTTTAAAATATTTTCTGCCAAGCTCTATTTGCGACATAAAGCTTTCGCCCGAAAGCATTGTGCAGTCGGGTTGCAGATACCAGCCGCCCATAATTTGCCATTTACCTGCGGCAACAAGCTTTTTAATTCTTTCGAAAAGCTCGGGCTCGTACTCCTCGACCCATTCGTACAAAAGAGCTTCGTTATGATTAAAAACAAAACCGTCGTACTTTTCGCAGAAATCTGCGGCAATTCTGAAAGTGGAAATTGCCTCTGCGGCGCCCTCTTTCCACTGCCACAGCCACACGGGGTCCAAGTGCGCGTTGCAAATGAGATGCAGTTTTTTCATAAATATAACCTCCGTTATTCACCGATATATGTAAAGCGTCGTTGTTGCTTGCCGTTGGCGATGACATACTCGCTCCACATACTTTTCGGTCTTGTCCAAATTTTTCCGTCGTCATAAAGCGAACGGTACACCACCGTTTCTTCGTTTGTTTCGCTGTCGCGCGACACAAACAAAAGCTCGTACTCGCCGCCCTTGTAATGACGGTATTTGCCTTTTTTCAGCTCACCGTTTTCATCTGTATCGGGATTTGAAAGCAGGGGAAAGCAGTGCTTCTCGGGCGGTCTGTATCCGTGCGTGCCCGACTGTATATAGTTAATTTTCTTTTCTGCCGTCACGGCATTGTAAAGCGCGGTCACGGTCGTGGGCGGACAGCAGTAGTCGCCGAGATATGCGGCATAAATGTCCACGGGACATTTTACACGACTGCCCTGCGCAACCGTATCGTAATATTTCAAGCCCTCACGCGGTGCAGGTCGCCAGCCTGCCATATATCCCTCATTTTCCGCGTTCAAATCGCAAAACCACGGTATGAATATTTTAAGCAATGTTGCCGCGCTTTCGTGTGCGGCGACGGTGGTTGCCTGAAATGCGCCCTGACTGCCACCCGTTATAACCATTACCTTACCGTTCCACTGCGGCAAGGATTTTGCATACTTGGCGGCGCACAGGTCACGAATCATAACACCGTACCAATATGAGGTTTTCGGGTCGTCGTTTTCTTTTTCGTCGAAGCCGTAGTTTGCAAGCTTTTCGTTATATTTATCGAAATATTCAAATCTGCCCATATCGGTTTCTGTGCCGTGCGCGCCGATATTAAGCGTTATATAGCCTTTTTTAAAAGCTGGCTGAGGTGAATAGATGCAATAACCGCAATAACCGATAAGCAACGGATACTTGCCGTCCTCATCAGGCATTGTGACAAAGCCGGTTGCATTATTGCCGACAGGTGTCGAAACCTCAAGCTCGTAGCAAAGATAGTCCTTGCAGTCTGCGGGGCGTTTCCAAGCATACGGCTTTTTCTTAACGGCGACGGTGTCGTGCTTCGCGACCATTTCCTCGACCTCGTGCCAAAAATCATCAAAATCCGACGGTATTTCGTTATGATATGTAATCTTTTCAAGCTCTGCACCTGCGCCCGACTCTACAACATCGAAATCGGCAATCGGCAAATCGTCAATATCGTACGCCGTGCAAACAAGACGCACAAAGCCGGGTCGGTCAAGCGTTGTTTCCACCTTAAAAGGGCATACCGCACTGCCGTGGCTTTTCTTTCCGTCATCACCCTGCAAGGTCCAGCGAACGCGCTCCATAGGTATTTCTTCGCAATTCTCTCGCGCTTCAACCGTAAACACGATTTTTTCGCCGCACTTGTAGCTAATTGGCGACTTATTCGTTGTGATTTTGAAATACTTTGACATATAAACACCTCATTGTACAGCTGAGTGCCGCACATTATTTTATTTGATTCCAAAGTCGGTAATATGTGCCTCGGTTTTGCAACAGCTCGTCGTGCGTTCCCGTTTCCTCGATACCCTCGTCGCTTAAAACGACAATTCTGTCGTAATCCTTTATCGTGGTAAGCCTGTGTGCAATTGTCACGGTAGTTCTGCCGTGGGCAAGCTTTTCAAGGCTTTCGCCGACAAGAATTTCGCTTTCGTTATCAAGCGCGCTTGTCGCCTCGTCAAGGACAAGTATAGGCGGATTTTTCAAAAAGACACGGGCAATTGAAATGCGTTGCTTTTGACCGCCAGAAAGCTTCACGCCACGCTCGCCGACATAGGTGTCATAGCCGTTCGGAAGCTTGCTTATAAATTCATCTGCCCCGGCAAGTCGCGCCGCTGTTTCAATTTCTTTTCTTGTGGCGTTTTCTTTGCCGTAAGCGATATTTTCAGCCGCAGTACCGCTGAAAAGATAAACATCCTGCTGAACAATGCCTATTGCCTTGCGCAGGCTTTCAAGCGTTACCGTGCGAACATCTTGTCCGTCAATCAGAACGGCGCCGTCGGTAACCTCCAAAAACCTCGGAATAAGGTTGCACATAGTGGTTTTGCCGCCGCCCGACGAGCCTACAAGTGCTAAACGCTCGCCCGACCTTACAGTAAGATTTATATCCTTTAAAACGGGTGTCTCATCGTCCTCATAAACGAAAGAAACATTTTGAAATTTTATTTCGCCTGCTGTTACTTTAAGCGGCGTTGCATTTTCGCAATCGGTAATTTCGACGGGAGCATCCATAATTTCGAAAAATCGTTCAATGCCGGTCATACCGCGCTGGAACTGCTCGGCAAATTCGACAATTCGTCGAATTGTGGCGATAAGTGTCGAAACATACAGCACATACGCCACAAGGTCGCCTGCGGTAATGCCGCCGTTTATGACGAACAAGCCACCGCCGATTACCA
Organism: uncultured Eubacterium sp.; assembly: GCA_964538695.1. GTDB lineage: Bacteria > Bacillota > Clostridia > Oscillospirales > Acutalibacteraceae > UMGS1532. The sequence goes on from CAZIEH010000025.1 coordinate 13,811, forward strand.
CCACAAGGTACATAAGCCCGTCGAAAAGTCTTGTGGAGGCTTGGAACATCGCCATAGAGCGATAGGTCTTTTTCTTTATGTTTTTAAACGCATCGTTGCCCTGTTCAAATTTGCGTTCCTCTGCCTTTTCAGCCGAAAAGGCTTTGACAACGCGCTCGCCGAGTAGGCTATCCTCTATCTGCGCGTTAAGCTCGCCGATTTGCACGCGCTGTTTGCGAAACGCCTCGCGCAGACTGTGGTTGAGTATGCCCGAAACAATCGCCATAAGCGGCAGACAGCAGAACACAAGCAATGTCAGTGGCACATTATAGGTGCAAAGCACGGCGAAGCTGACGGTAAGCTTTAAAAACGCGATAAAAAATTCCTCGGGGCAGTGGTGCGAAAACTCGGTAACCTCGAAAAGGTCGTTGGTAATTCTGCCCATAATCTGTCCGATTTTGGTATTTGAATAATAGTTATGACCAAGCTTTTGCAAATGACCGAAAGCATCGCGGCGCATTTCGGTTTCAATATAAACGCCCATAACATGACCCATATCAGCCATAAAATACTGTGCCGCCGCGTCAATCAGCCGCAACACAAGATACAGCGCGCCCATTTTCAGAACGAGCGAAACGGTAAGTGCGGAAATATCGTTAATGGCAGTGTCTGTAATAGTGCGCAATATAAGCGGCAAAACAAGGTCGCAAATACAGGTCAAAAGCGCGCAAAACAGGTCAAGCGCAACAATGCCGCGGTACTTTTTCATATACGGTAAAAAGCGGCGCAACAATCCCTTTTTGCTGTTGGATTTATGTTCAGACAAATTAAACATTCCTTTCGGCGATGCCTTAATACACCTTAATATTAACACAGCAATCGCCGAAAGGCAAGAATAAATGGCTATTTTTTGATTTTTTCTATTACGCTATCCGCAAGGCTGTCAAGCGGCGAGTAATCCATTGCCGCGGCATACAGCTTTTCGATTTCGTCGTGTGTTGATTTTGCATTTTGCAACACCTCGGTTGCGGTGTCTACAAGTCGCAAAATTGCGCGGCGGTTGAAGCTTAAAACATCGCGTGAGGAGTGCAGTGCGGCGACATCGCAAAAGCGGCGCGCGTGAATTGTTCGCAGGTCGCTGTCGACACGGTGAAAACGGTTTGCGGTTGTAAAGCCCAATGAAAGCGAGGGAATTATAATATGTTCGATAGCCTCGGGTCGCAGGGGACAGCGGCAGACAATAATTTCGTGACCGCTGTTCAGTGCATAGTCGGCAACCGTTTCAAGAAACAGCGGTGCAACCGCGCCGTATTCATC
>CAZIEH010000026.1:0-14602 GCA_964538695.1 uncultured Eubacterium sp.
GAAATACAAACATACGGCGTTTATACTTGCATTATCAAATCGAAAGGAAGTATAAACTATGTTAAAATTTTTCAAAAAAGCTTTCCGTGATATGGCGGACTCGGCAAAATTACAGCGCGATGCGGACAAAGCCGCTTTTGCCGCCGCCAAAGCAGAGGCAAGGGCAAATTTTGCCGAAGCAAAAGCCGCAGGAAGTCCCAAAAAGGCAAAAAATGATTTTTGCGAAAATTGCAAGGAGACAATATCAAACGCCAATGACAGGCGTACAAATGCGGAACAACGCATAGCAAATGCAAGCAAAAAAATTTGAAATCGCGAAATTCGCAAACAAAACTTTAACATTTATACCGTATGATGTATAATAAGAAAAAAGCGGAGGTGTGCGATGTTTAAAATATTGGTTGTTGAAGACGACGAACAGCTTAACAAAAGCCTGTGCGTTTTTTTGGAACGAAACGGGTACGAGGCTATCGGCTGTCTTAGCGCAAACGACGGCTACAATGCCGTTTACGAAAATATGTTTGATATAATTATTTCGGATATAATGATGCCTGATACAGACGGCTTTGAATTTGCCGACAGCATACGGCGACTTAATGAAAACATACCCATAATTTTCGTTACTGCGCGCGATGATATTGCCGCAAAACAGCGTGGCTTCGGAATAGGCGTTGATGACTATATGGTAAAACCTATTGATTTCGACGAGTTGCTTTTGCGAATAGGCGCACTTTTACGCCGTGCAAAAATAGCCACCGAAAGAAAGCTTACCATAGGCGGCTTTTTGATGGACACCGACGAGTACACCGCATATCTCGACGGTGAGGAAATACCGCTTACAAACCGTGAATTCGGCATATTATACAAGCTTCTCTCCTACCCCAAAAAAACCTTTACAAGGGCACAGCTTATGGATGAATTTTGGGATGCAGACACCGAAACAGCGCCCCGTGCGGTAGATGTGTATATGACAAAGCTGCGCGCAAAGCTTTCCAACTGCGCCGATTTCGAAATAAAAACCGTACACGGCTTGGGCTATAAGGCGGTGATTAGGTAATGCGTAACGACACTGTACACAAAATTTTGCGCGGTCTTAACCGCTACTTAATATTTTTCTCGCTTGTTGCGGTTTTGGTAACTATTACCCTTTCGCTTTTCGTATCCACCCTTTCAAAGGATTTGGGCATAGTTCTTACGGGAGAAACACTTAACCGTGCGGCAAAGCTTACATTTTTCGCGGTAATTCTGTCGGCGGCGTTCGTAACTGCTTTCGACATTATTCGCCGCAAGCTTACTACCGATAGAATTACAAAAAGCATTGCAAACGCAACAAGGGAGCTTGTAAACGGCAATTTCACGGCGCGCATTTCACCCGTTGCGGGCTTTGCGACAGATGACAACTACAACGAAATTGCAAAATATTTCAACACAATAGCACAAGAGCTTGGCAGTCTTGAAACTATGCGAACCGATTTTGTTGCGAATGTTTCGCACGAAATGAAAACGCCGCTTTCGGTTATAAGCAATTACGCCGCATTGCTTAAAGCAGATGACCTGCCCGATGACAAGCGCACCGAATACGCCGCAAGCATTGCCAAAGCCACGCAAAAGCTTTCGGATATGATTACAAATATTTTAAAGCTTAACCGCTTGGAAAACCAGCAAATTTACCCGAAAACCGAAAGCTTTGATTTGTCCGAACAATTGCGCGAATGCATTTTGCAGTACGAAAGCATTTGGGAACAAAAATCTATAATTATAGATATAGATACGCCCGACACTGCCTTTATAAATGCCGACAGCGAGCTGTTAAGTCTTGTTTGGAATAACCTTTTTTCAAATGCATTTAAATTTACCGAAAATGGCGGAAAGGTCAGCCTGCGGCTTTACACAGACGAGAGCTTTGCCACGGTAAAAATCGCAGACAGCGGTTGCGGTATGACACAAGAGGTAGGCAACCGCATTTTCGAAAAATTTTACCAAGGAGACACTTCACACAAGGTTCAGGGCAACGGGCTTGGGCTGTCACTTGTAAAAAGAGTTATAGATATTTTAAAAGGTGAAATAGAGGTTGAAAGCACAGTCGGTGTCGGCAGTGTTTTCACCGTACGAATACCGAGGGGGCAAATATGAAAGAAAAAGCTTTTTGGTATCATTTGCTTTTTCCGCATACCGTTGTTATTTGCCTTTTAACACCCATTTCTGCGGCGGTACTTATCTATACTATGCTTACACTTGCAGAAGCGCACCCTTTAAGGCTTGCATCATATATTTTGTCGTTTTACACCTTGACGGCTATTTGTATGCGTATTCCCGATTTTATTCACCGCATAAAACGCTTTAAAAATCGCAATAAATATATTTCCCTTTGGCAGAGCAACACAAGGCTTAGGGTGAATTTCAGTCTGATAAGCAGTGCGGCTTGGAACGGTACATATGCCGTAATACAGCTTGCAACCGGCATATATCACAATTCAAAGTGGTTTTACTCGCTTTTTGTGTATTACGCACTGCTTGCGGCAATGCGGCTGTTTCTTTTACGGCACACGGCAAAATACCAAATAGGCGAAAATATTGAAAAAGAAAGGCAAAGCTATAAAATTTGCGCATATGTATTCTTGGTAATGAACCTTGCGATTTCTGCTATGATGTTTTTTATGATAAAGCAAAACAGGACTGTAAATCACAGTGGAATTTTCACCATTGCAATGGCAACATACACCTTTTGCACACTTACCTTTGCCATTATAAATACGGTGAAATACCGCAAGCTGAAAAGTCTCGTTGTGTCTGCCGCAAAAGCCGTGTCACTTGCGGCGGCGTGTGTTTCTGTACTGACGCTTGAAAACACAATGCTAACAACATTTTCAAAAAGCGATATGTCAGCGGAAACGAGAATATATTTTTTGGCGTTAAGCGGCGGCGCTATTTCGATATTTATAGTAATTACGGCAATTTATATGATTATAGAGGCAAACAATACCAATAAAACGGAGGAATAAACAATGGAAAACGAAAACTTTAAAATAACATATTCGGCAGAAAGTAATGACGAGATAAAATCCATTCGCGAAAAATATATTCAGAAAGAGGAAACACCGCTTGAAAGATTGCGCGCTTTAGATGCAAATGTCGGTAAAAAAGCAACTAAGGTATCGCTTATAATCGGCATAATAGGAACACTTATTATGGGCTTTGGTATGAGTCTTACTATGAGCGATTTCGGCAAACTGATAAGTATTGACGGTCAAACAGGCTTTATATGCGGCATACTGCTTGGGGTAATCGGCATTGCCGTGCTTGCGACCGCGTACCCGATATATAACAGTATGGTCAAAAAAGAACGCAAACGAATTGCACCCGAAATTTTGGCACTTTCAGACGAGCTTATGGAAAATCACTGATTTACCCACTTGACAGAAAATCCCCCCTGCTATTACAAAACAGCAGGGGTTTTTTTCAGCTTACTAAAAGAGTGCGGATATATTTTTTCTCGCGCGGTGTTATTTTACCGTCTACCGAAACTATTGCGAGGCACAGCATTATTATATCATACCTTATGCTTTCATCCACGGCGGAAAGAATTTGCATAAGCTCGGCTGTGAAATCTGTAAGAGCCTTTCTGCCCTCTTTTTCATTACGAAACATTGCTTTTACCGAATTGAAATCGAACCCGTCGCCGAAAACTTTTACAAGCGAGGGATAGATTATCAGGTACTCTTTTTCGTTTATCCGTCCGTCAGCGGCGGCAGAACCGATTACAAAACCGGCAAGCAGTGCCACAGGGTCGGTATCGAGAAACGGTAACAAGCGCATTTTTTGCAATATAACGGCAGATTGTTCTGTAAGTATCACTGCCCTTTCGGCAGACGAAAGCTGTTCAAAGCTCTTAAAAAGCTCAGTTAATTCAGACACTTAAATCACCCCGAAATTAAAGAGGTAAATCTTTCTTTGTAAATCTTACCGAGCCGACAATATAACCAAGAACACCCAAAACGCCCAAAATAACGAATTTCCAAATAAAGTCGTTTGTTCCGTCTATTATTGAAACAACATCGAACAACGAAATAATAGTTGCATAGTTGAAGTTGTTAAGTGCCTCTAAACGAACGACGGAGGGTATTACTGGACTGCCGAAAAGACCGAGCATCGCGGCAACAAGAGCGAATATCGAAAGACCGCCGCCGATTGCCATAGAGCGTTTACTGCGGTCGAAAACGCAGGAGGTAAAGAAGCATAGACCCGAAAGCGCGGTGAGAACCAAAAATGCGCCTACATTCAGCAGTATCAGCTTTGCATATGTAAGCTCAACCTCCTCGGTAACAAGCCGTAAGCATACGCAACCCGTTGCAGTTGTAAGGGTAAACATTGCAAACAGCGAGCCTATAAGGTATACAGCCTGTGTAAATACAACGGTACTGCGCTTTGTCGAGGTTGAAAGCACATACGCCATAGAGCCGCTGTCAACCTGACCCGAAACAAGGTTATTGGATGCCATTATCATATAAATAATCGGCAACAAAAGTCCTGCAAGCTTATAGAATATAGAGCCGACTATAAGTGTGTACAAATCCGCCTGACCTATTTCTTCAAGTGCGTCGGAAACCTGTTGCGGAAGTGTTGACAAAAAGCTTGTGGAAATATCATTTGCAAGCTCTTCACACTTTGCGGCAACAGCCTCGGAATACGCCTGTTCATCCTTGTATTTACCGTCTTTCTTGCTTTGCTTAAGCATATCAAGCTCGTAATCCAACCTGCCGCGGTATGTAACAACGGCGGTTTTAGCCATATGCTTTACAGAGTCGTATTTATACCCGAACGAGTCGTACTTTTCGTTCGTAACACCGTAGGATGAAAGTGCCGCGACAAGGGCATCAACGCTGTCTTTTTCGGTTATATTACCCGCAAGGAAAACAGCAGTGCAATCCTCTGCACGGTCACTGCGGTATTCCTCACGCTCGTCCGACGAAACGAATTTATCTATGTCGCCGTTTGCTATATGATTTATAAGCGACATATAATCGTAATCCTCGGGTGCCTGCTCGCCGTTGTCTGTATAAAACTTGTCGAATTTTCCGCTTGGGTTAAGTGTATATGTTGCGTCTCTGTCGGGGATTTTCTTTTTGCCATAACAACCATTCTCCTTTCTTTTTTAACACTGTTGACATTTGAACTGTGTTGCATTATAATACAAAAAACAAGGTTATGGAAGTACAATTATTTTGTCGCTGTTAAAATTTAAACAGCGTTAAATATATTGTATATTAAAAATCACGGTGATTATTATGAAAGTACAAAATTTAAACAATTCCTCGCGAAAAACAAGAAAGCTTATAAAAAAGGTTTTTGCCGAAATGCTTAACGAAAAGCGTGAGCTTGGCAAAATATCGGTCAGCGAGCTTTGCAAGCGCGCCGATATAAGTCGCGGTGCATTCTATTCGCACTATGACGACATTTACGGCGTTGCCGAGGACTACGAAAACGAAATGATTGACACCTTTTTTGACAATGCCCGTTTGCTTGAGTCACAGGAAATACCCCATTTTATAGACTCGATTTTTGAATTTATACGGCAAAACAACGAAAATTATCGCTTGCTTTGTCGCTCTAACGATTTTTTGTTTGCGGCAAAAAAATTAACGGCTATCGCCTCGGGCAAGCTGTTGGAACTTTGCCTTAACGACAACCGCATAAAGAAAAAGGAATATATAGAGCTTGATTTGCAAATTTTTCTTGAGGGACTTTTTTGTGAATATGTTAAATACTGCCGCGGATATTCCGACAAAACACTTGACGACCTGTATGAATACACAAAATACTGGGTCGCGGCTTTCTTTAAACAACGGGCATAACCACTGTAAATACACGATAAATAGGTTGACACCTTAAAATTATACGGGTATACTTTAACCAAACAAATTAAAACATTATCAGAGGTAATATTATGAAATTCAACCAAAATTGGAACGCATATATTTCCGACTGTAACCGAAAAGAGCTGTCTGCCCCGTTCCCTGCCGAGGTGCCGGGGAATGTACAATATGATTATGCAAAATCTTTACGGCGCGAAAGCTTTTTTTACGGCACAGATGTTTCTTTCTTTGATGATTTGGAGGGGCATTTTTGGAAGTACACGACAACGCTTGATTTCTCTGTAAAAAGTAACGAGAGGATATTTTTTGTCGCAGAGGGTATCGACTATAAATTTGACATTTTTCTAGACAGTGTAAAGCTTTATTCGGGCGAGGGAATGTACAAAAAAAACGAGGTTGAAATAACAGAACACGCAAAATGCGGCTCTGTTATAGAAATTTTGATTTATCCGCACCCGAAGTCCGACGGCTCTGAACCCAATACTCGTTCCGAGGCAGACCAATCCTGCAAAGCACCTGTAAGCTACGGTTGGGACTGGTGTCCGCGTTTGCTGATTTCGGGATTATGGAAAGATGCCTACATTGAAACACGCGCAGATGACCACATAAATAAATGCGCGCCGTTTTACACACTTTTCGATGACCTTTCAACAGCGTTTTTAAGCTTTGAAACCGATTGCAAAAACGAGGTTACATACACCCTTTCCGACCCTGACGGCAATGTCATATACTGCGGAACAGACAGCAAGATTACCGTAAAAAATGTCAAGCTGTGGTGGTGTAACGGTCAAGGCGAGCCAAACCTTTACGGTTGGACAGCCGAAACGAAGTCAGACAAAAAAAGCGGAAAAATCGGTTTCAGAAAAGTGCGCCTTGTGCAGAACGAGGGTACGGCAAGTGTTATCGGTTTTCCGAAAGGCAGATACGCCTGCCCTATCACGATAGAGCTTAACGGTCGCCGAATTTTCGCAAAAGGCACAAACTATGTCAACCCCGAGGTGTTTTTCGGAAGAATTAAGCCCGAAACATATGCTGAACAGCTTTTACTTGCGAAAAATGCAAATATGAATATCGTTCGCTGTTGGGGTGGTGCGGGAATTGCAAAAAATGAATTTTACGATTACTGCGACAAATACGGCATTATGGTGTGGCAGGAATTTATGCTTGCTTGTAACAACTATCGCGGCACACCACACTATCTTGCCGTGCTTGAGGGCGAGGCAACAGAAATCGTAAAAAAGCTGCGCCATCACGCTTCGCTTGTTTTATGGTGCGGCGGTAACGAACTGTTTAATAATTGGTCGAATATGACCGACCAGTCAAAAGCACTACGCCTGCTTAACAAAATCTGTTACGAATACGACCCCGAAACACCGTTTTTGATGACATCACCCGAATACGGTATGGCGCACGGCGGTTACACCTTTTACGATGCAACAACCGACAGCGATGTCTTTGCAAGTTTTGCAAATTCACATAATACCGCCTACACCGAATTCGGTGTACCGTCAATAACACAAAAAGAGGATTTACAAAAGATTATACCCGAAAACGAGCTTTACCCGATAACCCCCACAGACTCGTGGGTAAAGCACCACGGCTTTTCGGCGTGGGTTGGTGACAGCTGGGTTTGTCTTTCGATTCTTAAAAAGCACTTTCCCCACGACAACAGCTTGGAAAAAACGATAGCACATTCCAATGACCTGCAAAGTATGGGTTATAAGGCTATATTTGAAGAGTCACGCCGTCAGTGGCCGCACTGTTCAATGGCGCTTAATTGGTGCTTTAACGAGCCGTGGATAACCGCGGCAGGCAACAGCTTGCTTACCTATCCGTCAAAGCCGAAACAGGCATACTACGCGGTTGCTGAGTCATTGCAAAACCGTATTGCAACTGCGCGAATACCGAAATATGACTGGCAATGCGGCGAGTTGTTCTCGGCACAGCTGTGGTACCATAATGATGAACCGCAACCGTGCAGTGACAGTATTGATGTTGCTTTGCAAATAGGCGACGAAAAGTTCTTGCTGTTACATTGGGACACTGACGAGGTTGCGGCAAACGCCAACAAAATAGGGCCTACTGTCAATTTTGTTTTGCCGTATGTTGCAAATACAGACAATTTAACCCTAACGCTTTTGTCGGGCGGTAAACCTATTAACAGCTATCGCCTACTGTACAAAACCGATAATAACAATTCATTCGTACCGCAAATGAACGGCGATTAAATTTAAGCAATTAAAGTTAATTTACGGCATAACAAAACCCCCAAGGTCAGACCTTGGGGGTTTTAAGTTTAACACTACAATCAGATAAGCTCGATAATAGCCATCTCGGCGGCGTCACCGCGACGCGGACCGATTTTGGTTATTCTGCAATAGCCACCGTTACGGTCGGCATATTTAGGAGCAATCTCATTAAACAGCTTGTAAACGACATCTTCCTTTGTGATAAAGGACATTGCGCGACGCTTACTTTGAAGGCTGTTATCTTTTGCGAGTGTAATATACTTTTCCGCCATTGCACGAACTTCGTGAGCGCGTGTAACAGTGGTTTCGATTTTGCCATTTTCGAGCAAATAGGTAACCATACCACGAAGCATAGCCATTCTGTGGTCACTGGTTCTGCCCAGCTTTCTTGTACCCGGCATTTATACCCACTCCTTTTCTTGTTAGGTGATGAAAATTAGTCCTCGTTGCTGCACAAGGCGACGCCAAGCGAATCAAGCTTTGCGATAACCTCTTCCAACGATTTTCTGCCGAGGTTGCGAACCTTCATCATATCCTCTTCGGATTTGTTTGTAAGATCCTCGACAGTGTTAATTCCTGCGCGTTTCAAGCAGTTAAAGCTACGCACAGAAAGGTCAAGCTCCTCAATGGTCATCTCAAGAACCTTTTCCTTACCGATATCGCCCTTCTCTACCATTATTTCACCGTTATACTGACCGGCGGAAATATCAACGAGAAGTTTGAGATGTTCAGTGAGGATCTTGGCAGCCAGCGAAACTGCATCCTTTGCTGAAATAGTGCCGTTAGTCCATACTTCAAGGATAAGACGGTCAAGGTCGGTAACATTACCGACACGGGTGTCTTCAACCGTAAAGTTGGCTTTTACGACAGGTGTATAGATTGAGTCAACGGGAATTACGCCGATAACTGTCTGACTATCCTTATTCTTTTCAGCCGAAACATAGCCGCGACCCTTGTCAAGAACCAACTCCATAGAGAGCTTTGCATCTTTATCAAGTGTTGCGATGTGCATTTCGGGGTTAAGAATTTCAACCTCGGAATCAACCTTAATTGATGCGGCAGTAACCTCACAAGGTCCCTCGGCATCGATATAGATTGTTTTAGGCCCGTCGCTGGTTAAATTGGCAGTTAAGCCCTTAATGTTAAGGATTATCTCGGTAACATCTTCTTTCACACCGGGGATTGTTGCGAATTCGTGCAGTACACCGTCAATTTTGACAGAAGTAACCGCAACACCCGGAAGTGACGAAAGCAGAACCCTGCGAAGGCTGTTGCCCAAAGTTATGCCATATCCGTTTTCCAACGGTTCGATAATGAACTTGCCGTATGTGCCGTCGGGCAACATATCAAGCATTTCGATTTTCGGCTTGTCAATAGACACTTGCATCTTAAGCTCCGTTTCTCCGTGCGAGTAAAGTAAAGCGGTAGTCCCCCACACTTCGCACGGTAAGCATTAGGGTAATGGATATTATTACTTAGAATAGAACTCGACGATGAGCTGTTCCTCAACAGGAGCATCAATTTGGTCGCGGTTAGGTAATGCGATAACCTTAGCTTCCATATTGTCGGAATTTACATCCATCCACTCAGGTGTGGGATGTGCCGAATTAGCCTCGATAACAGCCTTCATTTTTTCAAGACTGCGGCTGTTCTGGCAAACTGTTATAACATCGCCGCCTCTTACAAGGTATGATGCGATATCAACGCGTCTGCCGTTTACTTCGAAATGACCGTGACCGACAAGCTGTCTTGCCTCTGCTCTTGAAGAAGCAAAGCCTGCTCTGTAAACGACATTATCAAGACGGCTTTCAAGAATTCTTAAAAGGTTGTCACCTGTAACGCCAACTTTACGCTCGGCAATTTCGAAATAATGATGGAATTGAGCCTCATTAACACCGTAGAAGCGTCTTGCTCTTTGCTTTGCACGAAGCTGCAAGCCGTATTCAGATGTCTTTTTGCGACCCTGACCGTGCTGACCGGGAGCGTATGCGCGAACCCCGAACGAACACTTAGACGAGTAACAACGCTCGCCCTTCAGAAACAACTTTTCGCCCTCACGGCGGCAAAGTTTACAAACTGCACCGGTATATCTTGCCATCTGTTACACCTCCGTTAATTAAACTCTTCTTCTTTTCGGCGGACGGCAGCCATTGTGCGGAATCGGGGTAACATCTTTAATCATGCTAACCTCAAGACCTGCTGACTGAAGCGCTCTGATAGCAGCTTCACGACCGGCTCCCGGGCCTTTAACATAAACTTCAACAGTTTTAAGACCGTGCTCCATAGCAGCTTTTGCAGCTGTTTCGGCAGCGCTTTGTGCTGCGAACGGAGTAGACTTTCTTGAACCACGAAATCCCAATTCACCTGCAGATGCCCATGAAAGAGCGTTACCCTGTGTATCGGTAATTGTAACGATGGTATTGTTGAAGGTTGACTGGATATGGGCTGCACCGCGCTCAATATTTTTCTTTTCGCGGCGTCTGCGGACTGTGGTAGTTTTCTTACCCTTAGTTGCCATATTTCTTCCTCCCGCTTATTTCTTCTTGTTTGCAATGGTCTTTTTCGGGCCTTTGCGTGTACGGGCGTTCGTCTTGGAGCGCTGTCCTCTTACAGGTAGACCCTTGCGATGACGGGTTCCGCGATAGCTCCCGATTTCGATAAGACGCTTAATGTCAAATGCGATGGTACGGCGGCGGTCACCCTCCACCTGAAGATTGTGGTCGATATACTCACGGAGTTTGGAGATATCGTCCTCTGTCAGATCCTTAACGCGAGTATCAGGATTGATGCCTGTATCCGCAAGAATCTTTTTTGATGTTGTAAGACCTATACCGAAGATGTAGGTAAGTCCGATTTCGACTCGCTTCTCTCTCGGAAGATCAACACCGGCAATACGCGCCATTTTTATTGCACCTCCACTTTTCGTTTGCGCAGGTTAACCCTGGCGCTGCTTATGCTTGGGATTTTCACAGATAACCATTACTTTTCCCTTGCGTTTGATAATTTTGCATTTTTCGCAAATCTTTTTAACAGAAGGTCTGACTTTCATTATTATTACCTCCTATAATTCTAATCAAGTCCGACTTATTTCGAACGCCATGTAATGCGTCCTTTTGTCAAATCATACGGTGACATTTCAACGGTAACATTGTCGCCGGGCACGATTTTGATGTAATTCATCCTAAGCTTACCCGAAATGTGTGCCAATATGATATGATCACCTTGTATACGCACCTTGAACATTGCATTGGGCAATGTTTCAACAACAGTACCCTCTAACTCAATCATATCCTGTTTGGACATAACCCAGCCTCCTAAAGCTAATAATCAATTTAATTCAACATACGGCTGCCATTACCTTACGGTGCGACAGTCAGAATTTTCGGGCCGTCGGCTGTAATAGCGACTGTATGCTCGAAATGTGCTGAAAGTGAGCCGTCTTTAGTAAGTACCGTCCAACCGTCAGGTAAAACATCGACACTGTACTTGCCTTGATTTACCATAGGTTCTATTGCTATTGTCATACCGGGAACAAGGCGTATGCCGTGATTGGGTCTGCCGTAATTCGGAATCTCGGGTGCCTCGTGTAGCTTTGCGCCCACACCGTGACCGACATAATCGCGAACAACCGAATAACCGTTTTGCTCTACATATGTCTGAACAGCGTGACCGATATCACCCACACGCGCACCTGCAACAGCGGCGGCAATTCCCTTATAAAGGCTTTCCTCGGTGACTGTTAAAAGTCGCCTTGCCTCGTCAGAGATATCACCCGCGGCAAAGGTTGCCGCATTATCGCCGTTGAACCCTTCAAATGCCGCACCTAAATCGATGCTGACAATATCGCCTGCACGGATAATTCGGTGCTTCGACGGAATACCGTGAATAACCTCATTATTTATCGATATGCACGCGGTTGCAGGATAACCGTTGTACCATTTAAAGTTGGGTACAGCACCCTGCTTGCGTATATACGCCTCGGCAATGCGGTCGATTTCAGCTGTGGAAACACCCGGCTCGACCGCCTCACCCGCAACTTTTAATGCTCCTGCAGAGATTCTGCAAGCTTCGGACATTATCGCAATCTCTCTTGCTGTTTTGAGCACTACCATAGTTTAGATCCCCAAAGCCTCGTAAACAAGGCGTGTTGTATCGCTGACCTCTTCCTGTCCGACAACGACCTTTAACATACCGCGCTCGTTATAATAATCTTTAAGGGGCTCGGTCTGGTCGTGGTAAACATTTAAACGGTCTTTGATGGTCTCGGGTTTGTCGTCCTTACGAATGATAAGCTCGCCGTCGCACAAATCGCACTTGCCTTCTGTTGAGGGCTTTTTGTAAAGTGTGTGATAGCTTGCGCCGCACTTCTCGCATACGCGACGACCCGAAAGACGGGCAATAACCTTTTCATCAGGCACGGAAATCTCAAGAACGGTATCTATTGCGATACCCATTTCATCAAGAGCCTCTGCCTGCGGTATTGTACGCGGAAAACCATCAAGAATGAAACCGTTTGCGCAATCATCGTTATCAAGGCGTTCCTTAATAATGCCGATTACAACTTCATCGGGAACAAGGTCACCGCTGTCAATAAATCTTTTTGCTTCAAGACCGACTTTAGTACCGTTCTTGATAGCCTCGCGAATAATATTACCCGTTGAGATTGCAGGGATTGAAAGCTTTTCGCAAATGCGTTCTGCCTGTGTTCCCTTGCCTGCGCCTGGGGCGCCTAAAAGAATAAGTTTCATAATCTCAACTCCTAATCAAGAAATCCCTTATAATGACGCATCATCATTTGAGATTCAAGGTTTTTAACGGTATCCAGCGCAACACCGACAACAATGAGTATCGATGTACCGCCGATTGAAATTGCGTTGTTGTTTGCAAGTGCCATAAAGATAGGCAACAATGCGATAACGCTGAGGAGAATTGCACCGAGAAGTGTAATTCTGCCGAGGATTTTTTTGATAAACTCGGCTGTGGGCTTGCCTGGACGAATACCGGGGATAGCACCACTGCTCTTTCTCAGGTTATTTGCCATTTCAACGGGATTGTACTGAATGGTAACATAGAAATATGCGAAGCAAATTATAAGGACGAAGTAGATAACCGCATAGAACAAACCACGGCTGCTGAACAATTCCAAAATCTTGTAAATCGTTGTTTCACTTTTGCCCGAGCCCATAAATGAAAGAATCATTGTGGGGAGCATAAGTATAGACGATGCAAAGATTATGGGCATAACGCCTGACATATTAACCTTAATCGGAATATGATTGCTCTGACCGCCGTACATCTTGCGACCTACGACCTTTTTAGCATACTGAATGGGTATTCTGCGCTCTGCATCGGTCATCCAAACGATAAAGCCGATGATTACGACAAACAGGATAACAACACCGACGATTTTGCCGAATTCATTTTCTTTCCACCAAAGTGCAAGAGTTGCAACAGCGGTAGGAAATCTTGAAATGATACCGGAGAACAACAGCATTGAAATACCGTTGCCGATACCGTTTTTATCGATTTGCTCGCCGAGCCACATAACAAGTGATGAACCTGCTGTGAGAGTGGCGACAATAACGATACCTGCAAACCAGGTGCTGAAACCGCCGCTTACGAAATCTGTCAGGAAGTCGCCGCCGTTTGATGCAGACGGACTTTTGAGATAGAAGAAGTAAGCGATAGCCTGTATAAGACCGAGAATAACCGTACAGTATCTTGTGTACTGTGCAATCTTCTTGCGACCTTCCTCGCCGTCTTGAGAAATTCTCTCAAGCGGAGGAATGGCAACGCAAAGAAGTTGCATAATGATGGACGAGTTGATGTAAGGCGTAACACCCATAGCAAATATTGCGCCATACTCAAGACCGCCACCTGAAAGAACAGAATAATAGCTGAAGAAATCAGAAGCGTTAGCACCGCTGTTGGCGGCTTGTAACATTTCGAAGTCAATGAAGGGTGCCGGAATAACCGAGCCTACGCGGAATATAAAGATAATAAACAAAGTAAACAAAATCTTTTTACGAAGATCTGCCACTTTCCATGCGTTTCTTACGGTATCAAGCATCTGCATTTTACTTCACCTCTGCCTTTCCTCCTGCTGCTTCAATCTTCTGCTTAGCTGATTCGGTGAAAGCTGCGGCATTTACGGTAAGGTTCTTGGAAAGCTCGCCGTTACCGAGGATTTTAACACCGTCGTAAAGCTTCTTTACCAAACCTTTTTCCTGCAAAGCAGCGGCATCGACAACAGCACCGTTATCGAAAACCTCCAAAGCAGAAACATTGACAGTTGCATATTTTGTAGCAAAGATATTGTTGAAGCCCCTTTTCGGAACTCGTCTTTGCAAAGGCATCTGACCGCCTTCAAAACCGATCTTGTGGCTGTAGCCGGAACGAGCCTTTTGACCCTTGTGTCCCTTACCGGCAGTTTTGCCGTTGCCCGAGCCGTGACCGCGACCAACGCGCTTGGCTGTGAAC
>CAZIEH010000027.1:0-3386 GCA_964538695.1 uncultured Eubacterium sp.
GGGTATAATGCTTCTGCCGTGGGCGGCAATTGCGCTTTTTTCGGGTGACATCCTGCTTGGCGTTGGTCTTATAGTCCTTTACATTCTTTTTTCGGTTGCACGCTATTTTTTGGAACCGCGCATCGTCGGCGCAAAGGTGGGACTTAATCCACTTGTTTCGCTTGTGGCTATGTTTTTGGGGCTGAAGCTTTTCGGCGTAACGGGACTTGTGCTTTTGCCTCTTACCGCCGCAGTTTTAACTGTTTTGTACAAAAACGGCATTATAAAAGGGCTAAAATAAAGGCGATGAACTAATCGCGCCACTGCACCATAGTATGTAGTAGCATAACGACGAACGGCTGTGGGAGTGGTAATAAAATGGAAAAGAATATTGTAAATACAGGCACTGTAACCTATGCAATGCGCGGCAGAGATGTGCTTAGAAAGCACGGCTACAAGGCGTATATGTTCCGTACAACGGGAAATTCGGCTGTCGGCTGCGGTTACAGCATATCGACAGTATGTCCGCGTGGCGAAATTGAGCGAATTTTCAAAGCCGAGCATATTAAGTATATCTCTATCGACAGGGGTGACGGGCGATGATATACCTTGATAACGCGGCTACAACCTTTCCAAAGCCGCCGTCGGTAATTCACGCCGTGAACGATTGCCTTAAAAATTACAGTGTAAATACCTCGCGCGGCGGTCACAAGCTGGCACTGCGTGCCGATGAGGCTGTTTTTGCCTGTCGCGGCGCAATTTGCGACTTTTTCGGTGCAGACGGCGAGGACAGGGTTATTTTCACCTCGGGCTGTACCGCGGCAATAAATACGGTGCTTAAAGGTACACTTAAAAGCGGTGACCATATTATCTGCTCTTCGCTTGAGCATAATGCCGTCGCAAGACCGCTTAACAAGCTGACGGCACAGGGTATAAGCTATGACACCGCAACCGTTTTTACGGGCGATTTTGATGCAACACTGCACTCTTTTGAGGCACTTATACGCGACAACACAAAAATGATAATATGCACCCATGCCTCTAATGTTACGGGTGCCGTTTTGCCTATACAACGGTTGGGCGAGCTTTGCCGCGAATACGGCTTGCTGTTTGCGGTTGATGCCGCGCAAACGGCAGGCGTGCTTGATATAAATGTGAAACGGCAGAATATCGACTATTTGTGCATTGCGCCGCACAAGGGGCTGTATGCACCTATGGGTACCGGCGTGCTTATCGCAAACAAGGATATTGATGATACTTTAATCGAGGGCGGCACAGGCTCGCTTTCGGCAGATATAAACCAGCCGAGGCTTATGCCCGACAGGTTTGAAAGCGGTACGCCGAATTTGTCGGGAATTGTAGGAATAAAGGCAGGACTCGATTTTGTTAATTCCAAAACACGCGCGGCAATATACAGCGGTGAAATGCAGCTTATGCAAAGGGCGTACAGCCTGCTTGAAAAAACTGACGGCGTTATGCTTTACACCCCTATGCCGCAGAGCGAGCTTTTCGCACCGCTTATTTCGTTTAATATTGCTTCACTTGCACCCGAGGACACCGCCGCGGCGCTTGATAAGGGCGGTATTGCCGTAAGGCACGGACTGCACTGCGCACCTATGGCACACAAAAGCATAGGTACATTAAACGGCGGCACGGTTCGTATTGCACCCTCGGTTTTTACTACGCCGCAGCATATAGAAAGGTTGGTTTATGTCGTTAAAAATATTGTAAAAACTAAAAAATAACTATTGATTATGCCCGAAAATATGTTACAATATAAATGTATAACCACATTTAATGTGTAATACTATTTTTTATGGGCAGGTGACGGGTATGGAGTCGTTTTTTGACACGGTTTCGCAGTTTTTTTACACTGCGAAAAACACTGTTGCTTCGGTTTTCGGCAATATTTCCGTGTTTGGCATTATCGATATACTGATTCTTGCGTTTTTAATATATAAGGGTATAGAATTTTGCCGTGATTCGCGTGCTAATATGCTGTTTAAGGGCATTTTACTTGTGGTGGTTATGTACGCTTTCTCGGTTTGGTTCGGTATGACGGGCATTAACTGGTTGCTTAACAAAGTCATAGATTCGGCATTTGTTATTTTGATTATTATTTTCCAGCCGGAGCTGCGCCGCGCGCTTGAAAGGTTCGGACACAGCAGTTTCGGTCTTTTCAGTAGGGGCGGTCAAAACGGCGACCAAGAGCTTGTTGACTGCATAGATGCTGTTTGTAATGCCGCCGCAAGTATGAGTAAGGACAAAATCGGTGCGCTTATCGTTTTTGAAAACAAAACACCGCTTGGCGAAATCATAAACACAGGCACGGTTATTGATGCCGAGGTTTCGGCACCGCTTATCTGCAATATTTTCTATCCGAAATCTCCGCTTCACGACGGTGCGGCAATTATCGGTGACAACCGCATAAAGGCGGCATCCTGCATACTTCCGCTTACTATGAATCAGGATATAAGCAGTGAACTTGGCACACGCCACCGCGCCGCAATCGGAATAAGTGAAAATTCCGATGCACTTACTGTCGTTGTGTCAGAGGAAACGGGTAATATTTCAATAGCCCGAAACGGTGTCATCACAAGAGATTACAACCTGCACACCTTAAAGCAGGAACTTTATGCGGCATTTGTCGATACCGAAAACAAAAAATCGGGTATTGCGGCAAGGCTTGCCGATATGTTTAAAAAGAAGGGTGATGATAACCGATGACGCGTTCACCGAAAAACATATTTCACAACAAAAAGGTTGCTATGGTTACCGCACTTGTGCTTGCGGTGGTCTTTTGGTTTTCAATTACCCTTATCGAAAATCCCGAATCAACACGCGTTATAAGCGGCATACCGCTTTACCTTGATACTGCGGGAACGGTGGTTGACGAGCAGGGACTCAGTACAATCGATTTTAATTATCAGGAATTTTCGGGCAGTGTTAAAATAAGCGGCTCAAGCTATGTTGTAAACTCGGTTTCGCCCGAGGATATTTTGCTTACGCCCAGCTTTGAGGGTATAAACGCCGCAGGCGAATACCCCGTTAAGCTTATTGCAACCAACAACAGCTCTAAAAATTTCAAGGTAGAGTCTGTTTCGCCCGAGAATGTTAATGTCAAATTCGACTATTGGGATACCGCAAGCTTTGATATACAAATACGCGTAAAAAACGCAAAGGCGGCAGACGGGCTGATACTCGGAACCGAACGCTTTACCAACAGCGAAATCGCAAAGCTTGAAATCAGCGGACCAAGAGCAGTCGTAAGTAAAATTACCGAGGTTTATGCCGAGGCTTCCGCCGACAGCTCCAAAAAGCTTTCCGCGACAGAAAATTTCGATGCGGATATCGTTCTTTACGGTGCGGATAATAAGAAAATTTCTTCCGACGGGTTGGTTATGAGC
>CAZIEH010000027.1:3396-14105 GCA_964538695.1 uncultured Eubacterium sp.
GTTATGAGCTTTAAAACCATAAGTGTTTCGGTTCCTGTTTACAAAATAAAAACCGTGCCGATTAAGTGCGCCTATACAAACAAGCCTGCCGATTACACCCCCGTCGCAACGGTAAAGCTCGGCGACCGCGAGGTTACCGAGATAGAGGTTGAGGGTACACCCGATATAATAAACAAAATTGATTTTGTTGAGTTAGAGGCGATTGATTTTTATAAAATCGGTAAAACCTCGAACACATTTTCAAAAGCCTTTGTGTTACCAAGCGGTGTAACAACGGCAGAGGAGCAACCGACACCGCAGATAACGCTTGACACAGCTAACCTTAAAGTAAAAACCTTTAAAATTACAAGGGTCGTTGCGGTGAATAACGATAAGAACTATACGATTAAACTTAATCAGCCCGTAACTGTTAAAATCTGCGGCCCGAAAAATGCAATCGACTCGCTTAAAGCATCACAGCTTTATGCCGAGGTTGACCTGAAAGGCAAAACCGTGGGCGAGCAGTCACTTTCAATAAAAGCGAAATCAAGCGTAAAAGACAATGTTTGGCAAACCGATAGTATAGAGGCAAAGGTCACCGTTTCGAAATAGCTTTAACATCCGCGGCATTTTTTCATATAATGTCAGTGGGTGATAGTATGGTATTTTTGTATATCACAACGGTATTTTTGGCATTGACGGGTCTTATATGCATAATCGGCAGGGTATACACTGCGTTTTACCGCTGTAAAACCCCTGCGGTGCGGCGGGTGCTGTTGCTTACTATCGACAATAGCGACGGCGACACCGTATACGAGACAAAGCTTGCACTTGCGCACCTTTCTTGGCTTGACCGTTCCGAGTTTGACCGCATTGCGGCGGTGAATTGCGGACTGTCGGAAAAAGATTTGGCAGAGGTTCGCGACCTGTTGGTGCAAAATGATGTGAAAATGATTAGGAAAGAGGATATCGGCAGTATTTTCGACTATGGATAATGTTATCGACCAAAACAATATAACCGAAATTGTCGGCATTGTAACACGGGTTACATATCAAAACAGTGCGAACGGGTACTGCGTTTTCGTTCTTGAAGTCGCAAGCGAGGAAATTACCTGTGTCGGGTATTTGCCACAGCTTGAGGTCGGCGAAAATATACGGGCGTTCGGCGAGTTTTGCGTTCACGCGGTTTACGGCAGTCAGTTTCGTGTTAAAGAATACGCCACCGTACCGCCCGAGGGGTCTGCCGCTATTTTGCGCTATCTTTCCTCGGGCGTTATACACGGTGTGGGCCCCACAACGGCGCGCAGTATGGTCGAACGCTTTGGCGAGAGAACGCTGGATATTATAGAAAACGATTGGGCACAGCTTGCAAAAATTCGCGGCATATCTATGGCAAAGGCGAAAAAAATAAGTGACACATACAAAAAGCAAAGCAGTGTTCGCGAGGTTATGATGTCGCTTTCCGAATATGGCATAAATGCCGAGGAGACGGCACGAATTTATAAGCAGTTCGGCAAAGATACGGTTGCGCTTGTTCGCGAAAATCCCTACCGCCTTTTTTGCGAGGATATCGGTTTTTCGTTTGAAAGGTGCTGTAAAATCGCCGCTATGCTGAAGCTTTCGGGTGATGATGTAAACCGCATTGCCGCAGGTATTCGGCATATACTTGCACACAATCTTATGAACGGTCACACCTGCCTGCCGCTGAATAAGCTTAAAAAGCTGGCGGCGAGTATGCTTGAATGTGGTGACGGGCAGGTCGACGAGGCTTGTGAAATGCTGTTGCGCGAACAGGAAATATGTCGCGAAACGGTGGGCGATGTACAATTTGTGTTTTTAAAAAAATATCACACCGCCGAAAGCTACACGGCACAGAAGCTAAGAATTATGCAAAGCGTCAGTGTTACACCCGTGCCGTACGGTAAAAATACAATTGATGACCTGCAAAAAAAGTTTAAAATAGTTTATGAACAGCACCAAATCGATGCTATACATACCGCACTTAAACAAGGCATGCTTGTGCTTACGGGCGGTCCCGGAACTGGTAAAACCACAACGCTTAAAGCTATTATAGATGTTTTCGAGTCGGCATCGCTTGATGTTGCACTTGCCGCACCCACGGGTCGCGCGGCAAAACGAATGACCGAGCTGACGGGTAAAGAGGCAAAAACCCTGCACCGTCTTTTAGAGGTTGAGTGGGACGAGAATGACCGTCAAAGCTTTTCGCGTAACGAGCGTAATCCGCTTACCTGCGATGTGGTTATCATAGACGAAATGTCGATGGTCGATTCGCTTTTGTTCGAAAGCCTTTTGCGTGCGCTTTCTTTGGGCAGTCGACTAATTATGGTCGGCGACTCCGACCAGCTACCAAGTGTCGGCGCGGGAAATGTTCTGGGCGATATTATCGACTCGGGCTGTGTGCCCACAGTACGCCTTACCGAAATTTTCAGGCAGGCTATGTCAAGCCTTATCGTCACAAATGCGCATAGCATTGTCAACGGCAAGCACCCACAGCTTGATAAACGCGATAACGATATGTTTATGATAGATTTGTCGGGTGCGACGGTTTCACAGTATGTCGTTAATTTGTGTACAACAAGACTTCCGCGTGCATATGGCTATAACTGCTTTAACAATATACAGGTGCTTTGCCCGTCAAAGAAAACAGCAGTCGGCACAGCTTCGCTTAACAGCGCTTTGCAGGCGGCTTTAAATCCACCGTCTGACGGCAAGGCGGAAATTGTTTTTAAGGGTCACCTTTTGCGCGAGGGCGACAAGGTTATGCAAATAAAAAACAATTATGATATAGAGTGGAAACGAAACGACGGCGAAAGCGGCACGGGCGTTTTCAACGGTGATATCGGCAGGCTGACCGCGGTGGACAAGCACAGCGGTACTTTGACGGTAGTTTTTGATGACAAAACCGCCTTTTATCAGTTAGAGGAGGCTTCTCAGCTTGAGCCTGCGTATGCGGTAACGGTGCATAAAAGTCAGGGTAGCGAGTTTGACTGCGTTATAATACCCGTGTCGGATACACCCGAAAAGCTTTGCTATCGCAACCTGCTTTACACCGCGGTAACGCGCGCGAAAAAGCAGTTGATTTTGGTCGGCGACCGAAATATAGTTAATAAAATGACCGATAATAACAAAAAGACACTGCGTTACACGGGTCTTAAATGTTTTTTGGAAAAATGCAATGTTGAATTTTAAAAATGCCTTTTCTGTATTATGCAGGCTGTTTTTGCCGCAACGGTGTGCTGTTTGCAACCGTGTTATTTCAATAGGGCAGGATTATTGCTATCGTTGTGTGCCAAAGCTGCGCCGCGTTTCGCAAACCCTGCAACAGTCCGCGGCGTTTTCACCGAAGCCGCATTTCAGAACGGGCAAAAGCACACTTTTCGACGGCTGTACCGCACCGTTTTTCAACCTTGGCGGCAGTCGTAAAATCGTTTATAATTACAAATTTTACGGCAGGTCTGATTTATCGTCGCTTATTTGCGATGAAATGGCACAAACCGTTTTGCAGACTATGGGCGAAATAAAGTTCGATGCGGTTTGTTATGTCCCAAGCACGGCACTAAGTCGCATAAACCGTGGCTTTGACCATATTGCGCGGCTGGCAAACGGAATTTCGAAAAGGCTTGACCTGCCGCTTTTAAAGGCGTTGCGCCAAACGGGTAAAAAGAAAATGCAACATATGCTGCGTGCGGCACAACGCGCCGATAATGTTCGCGGCGTATATACCTGTTGCGCCGATGTGCGCGGAAAAACACTTTTGCTTGTTGATGATATCGTAACAACAGGAGCAACGCTTAATGAATGTACAAGAGTTTTAAAGAAAAACGGCGCCGTCGCGGTATATTGCATCACTGCCGCTATGAGTAGCTGAGAATTTTAGTATAAGGGAGTTTTTGATATGCCGACAGATATTGTTATGGACGCCGGTACATACAAGACAACGCTGTTTTCTAACGGAAAAACAGTTCTTCGGCAACCGTCTGCCGCGTTGGTAGATGCCGAAACTTGGGTACCTATTGCTTTCGGTGAAAAGGCGAAAGCAATGCTTGGCAGAACATCGGAAAATTATACAACGGTTTTTCCGCTTGAACGCGGTGTTGTGTCGGATTACGATATTATGGAGCAGATGGTGGTTCACTATATCCGCACCGCATTCGGCAACAAAATCGTTAAGCCGCGCGTTATCGTTATCGCCCCAAGCGGCGTTACCACCGTTCAGCACCATTCGCTTGCAAATGCCGTTTCAGCCGCAGGCTGTCGAAATATCAGCACGGTTGAAAACACTATCGCCGCCGCGGTGGGCTTGGGCTTTGACCTTACAAAGCCGCACGGCAATATGGTTGTCGATATCGGCGGTGGCACGGTTGATGTTGCGACGATGTCGATGGGCGGCATTGCCTGTAATGATGTTTTGCGTGTCGGGTCTATCGATTTTGACGATGCGATTGAAAAGTATGTTCGCCTTGAAAAGAATATACTAATCGGCTCGCAAACGGCAGAGTATATAAAGAAAACCGTCGGTGGCGCAATCGGACGCGATTTTTCGGTCACAGTTACGGCAAAGGGAAGACACGCATTTTCGGGTCTGCCGCAGGTTTTTGAAATATCGTCGGGCGAGGTTTCAGAGGCGATTAATGACCACCTGCACACTATTTTAAACGGATGTCGAGCCGTGCTTGAAAAGACCGACCCCGATATTGTTTCCGATATAAGCCGCGACGGGCTTTACCTTATCGGCGACGGTGCAAAGCTTTTCGGTATGTGTGAAAAGCTTGAAAAATATTTAGAGGTTAAGGTGAATTTCTCGCCCGATTACGACAACTGTGTTTTACGCGGAGCAGAGGCGATTTTGAAAAATCCGAAAATCATTCAAAACAGCGATTACCAATATCGCGCAATTAAGAATTTAATTGTCGAGCAGGAAAGCTGATGACAAATAAACGGCTGTAAAAATAAAAGTTTTTTACAGCCGTTTTCTTATGGAAATGTAATGAGACACTTTTGGGGTACAATAATCTCGGAGGTGCTGAAAAATGCAAAAAACAATAACACAAACTGAGCGCTTGTTTTACGAGCATTTGCTTGCCGAGGAGCGCAGTGCCGCAACGGTGGAAAAATATATGCGCGATGTTGCGGCTTTTTTTCATTACGCCGACGGTGCAGAGCTTTCGAAAGAGCTTGTAATAGCGTATAAAAAACTGTTGCGCGAAAAATACGCCGTGCGCAGTGTAAATTCGATTATCGCGGCGCTTAATTGTCTATTCGGCTTTTTGGGTCGGCACGAGCTGAAAATCAAAGCCTTGAAACTGCAAAAGCAGATTTATTGCCCCGAGGAAAGGGAACTGACCAAGCCCGAGTATGAAAGACTTTGCAGGGCGGCAAAGCAACGAAAAAACGAGCGACTATGCTTAATATTGCAAACGCTTTGCGGCACGGGTATACGGGTCAGTGAGTTGCGCTATATCACCGTAGAGGCGACGAAAAGCGGCGAGGCTACGGTAAGCTGTAAGGCGAAAACACGCACGATTTTTATTGTAAACGATTTAAAGCGCAAGCTTCTTTCATATGCAAAAAAGCAAAATATAACAAGCGGTATGATTTTTGTAACAAAAACAGGAAAGCCAATCAGCCGCACCAACATTTGGCGCGATATGAAAAGGCTGTGCAGTCACGCCGCGGTAAATCCGCAAAAGGTTTTTCCGCACAACCTGCGACACTTGTTTGCACGCGTGTTTTATAAAATGGAAAAAGATATCGCAAAGCTTGCAGATATCTTGGGTCACAGCAGTATTAACACCACACGCATTTATATTGTTTCAACAGGGTCAGAGCATCGCCGAAGAATGGAACAGCTACACCGTATAATTTGATATTATACTGTCGTGTAGCAAGGCAAAATAAACGAAAGGAAAAATAAAAAATCTGCCGAAAGATGACGGTGAATACATAATCAGCATTATGTACTCGTGCGCGCTTTATTTTTTAAAAAAGTAGGGGAGTATTATGGTGAAAAGCATACTTAAAAAGGCAGGTACTGCGGCGGGTTTACTGCTTTGTGCGGTTTTTATGTTTTTATTGGTTTGCAATTTAACTATTATTATAAAGGGCACGGTAAATCCCGATACACCGCCGACGGTTTTCGGTGTTACACCTATGGTTGTGCTTTCCGGCTCTATGAGTGGCAGTGCAGAGGACCATATCGAGGTCGGTGACCTTATTTTCGACACAAAGCCTGAAATAGATAACCTTAAAGAGGGCGATGTTGTTTCGTTTATGCAGGATAAAACGGTCGTAACGCACCGCATTGTGGAAATAACCACTGCCGAAAACGGTAAAAAGCAATATATTATACCTGCACAACAGATACGCAAAAAAGCATAGTCTTGCGCGGAAACAATCAAAATTATATTGTATTTTTCTATACACCTTTAAGCTATAATATACAGTATAAGCATTGGTATTTGGGTGGCGGCGGCTTTGATGTAACGGTAGAAACAGGCGTGGGCGGATTTACAGGCTCTACACCGAAAGCGGACAGCGGCTATACCTTTGAGGGTTGGTTTTTAGATGAGGAATGTACACAGCCTGTCGGCTCACAGCACAATGTCGACAGTACTACTGGTAAGCTTACACCCATAATCGAAAACCTTAATCCGCAACCGAAAACAAATATTTTCTATGCAAAATTTATGCCGTCTTTCGGCAATCTCACCGTAAAAAGAACAGGCACGGGTGAAAAAACCGAAACCTTCGTTTACAAAATAACTTCTGTTACCGACAAGAATTTCGTGCTGTATGTTTCGCTATGCGGCAACGACAGCGTAACTGTTAAAAATTTGCCTATCGGCAATTATACGGTAGAGCAGCAAAACGCTTGGTCGTGGCGGTTTGCGGATACCGTACAGAATGTTGCAATTGATGACGGTAAAACAGCTGTTGCGGAGTTCGGCTCTGCACCTGTAAACAAAAGGTGGCTAAACGGTGACAGCAAGCCCGTAAAGAACCGCAGAGATAAGAGGTGATGTGCATTTGTCGAAAAAGAAAATATTGCTTACTGCGGCGATAGTCGCGGCAGTGGCGGCAATTGGCGTAAGCGTTGCATTTATGTTCAGACAGGCGGCGGTAAAAAATGTTTTTTCTGCAGGCGTTGTTGACTGCAAGGTTCACGAAAATCTTGACGGCGGCACCTTTAGCGAGGGTACACACTACGGCTTGGAAAAACATTCGATAAAGGTCGAAAACACGGGAAATGTCAAGGCATATATTCGTGTAAGGGTGGTTTCTTATTGGGTAGATGCAGATGACAATGTTGTGGGAATACCGTCTAAAATGCCGGATATTCAGCTTAAAAGCGGCTGGTTTGAGGGTGAAAGCAACACATATTATTACGAGTCGGCGGTTGACCCGTCAGACTTTACGAGTGTTATGTGTTCGCCGATAGCTCTTGAAACGGCGACCGATGCAGACAATAACACGGTTTATCAATCGGTAGATATTCAAGCCGAGGCGATACAGTCCTCACCTGCCGAAAAGGTTGCCGCGGTTTGGGGCGTTTCGGTTTCGGGCGAAAAGCTTAAAAAAGGGTAGTGTAATAAGGCAGAATAAGAACAAAAAGCGGTGCAATCATTTTCGATTGTACCGCTTTGTTATATATAATTTGTTCAGTCTTCTATAAGATAGTCGTGAACAGTTACCTGCTTGCCGCTTTTTAAATAGTACCGCGGCACGCGACGGGAAATTCCGCACACAATTTCATAATTTATTGTACCGCCGAGACGCGCAATTTCTTCGGCGGTAATTTGCGCGTTCTTCTGCTTGCCGAAAAGCACAACCTCGTCACCCTCGCAAACGCCGTCTAAATCTGTAACATCAACAACGGTTTGGTCCATACAAACCTTGCCGACAATGGGGCAGGGTGTACCGTTTATAAGCACCGTGCCGCGGTTTGAAAGAAAACGGGGGAAACCGTCGGCATAGCCTGCGGTTATTGTGGCAAGTCTTCTGTCGCCCTTTGCACGGTAGGTCAGCCCATAGCTTACCGCATCACCCGAAGTGACGGTATGTAACATAGAAACAACCGCTTTAAAGGTCATTGCAGGTGTAAGCTTTACGGGCAGTGTCAGCGCAGGGTCGGGCGTTAAGCCGTAAAGTATAATGCCCGGACGCACCGCGTCAAGTCGTTTGTCGGTATGCAACAGTGTTGCCGCCGAGTTACAGCAATGTCGAAGCTTTGGTTTAAAGCCGTGTTCTGCCAGCTTTTCGCAAACCGAAATATAGCGTGAATATTGTAGCTCGGTAAAAACCGCATCGGGGTCACCGTCACGGTCGGCGGCGGCAAAATGGGTGAAAAGCCCCTCAAAACGCAGATTTTCAAGGCTCAGTGCGTTTTCAATATCCGCAATCGGCAAATCGCCGCAACAGTTAAAGCCTATTCGGTTCATACCCGTGTTAAGCTTTATATGTATGTCGATTTTGCTGTCACGGTCAAGGCTTTTTGAAAGCTTTTCGGCATATTCAGAAGAAAAAACAGCCTGACTTATCTTTTCATCGGCAAGTGTTTGCGCCTCGTCGGGGGCGGTATAGCCAAGCACAAGAATTTTACCGCGTATTCCGCCGCGGCGTAGCTCAACCGCCTCGCGCAGGCTTGAAACGGCAAAAAAGCCGACGCCTATGCTTTGCAGAAACAAGCCAACCTCAACTGCACCGTGACCGTAGCCGTCGGCTTTTATAACTGCAATTATCTCGCTGTCGCCGCATAGCTTTTTAATTTCATCAAGATTTGCCTTTATGGCATCAAGGTTAATTTCCACCCAAATTCGCTTTTTGTACTCAATCATTTTACAGTGGAGTCTCCTTTAAAAAATTTGCCGAAAGCTGTCGGCTTTCGGCAATAAGCGGATAAATACTGTCCGTTGATTCAGGACACCGAAAACGCGGTGAAAAATCAATCGTCGTTTTCCGATGCAACAGGGGGGATTTGCTGTTTAAGTGCGGCGCGAGTCCTGCGAACCTCGGTAAGGGTTGCGGTAAGGCTTTCGTCCGAACGGCGCATAATATCATCAACAAAATCCTGTGCCGCCTTGCGCATTTCTTTACTGCGAGCCTGTGCAGAGGCAATGATTTCGCTTGCCTTTTGCTGTGCCATACGGGTAATTTCTTCCTGTGCGCAAAGTGCCTGTGCGCGTGTTTCAGCGTTGTGGATAATGGTATCCGCCTCGCCCTTGGCATCTGTAATAATTTGTGCGCGGTCGGCAACAATGCCGCGTGCCTGCTTGATTTCGGTAGGCATATGCAGTCTTATATCGTCGACAAGTGCGCGTATGCCGTCAACATCAACAACCGACTTTCTGCCGGGGATTTTGATACCTTTGTCAAGCATTTCGTCCAACTGATCAAGCAATTCCTCTAAATTCATTTATAAAACATCCTTTCCAAGTAAACGATTTTTAATTTTTGTATGTATAACCGTCGGAACAAAGTCCGAAATATCGCCGCCCATACCGCCTATTTGCCGCACCATACTTGAGCTTAGGTACATATTCTCGGCGGCGGTGGTAAGAAACACCGTTTCGGTATCGGGGTTAAGCTTGCGGTTGGTCAGTGCCATTTGAAACTCGTACTCAAAGTCCGACATAGCACGCAAGCCCTTTATTATTGCGCCTGCTTTTTTCATTTTGCAGTAATCCGCCAAAAGCCCGTCGTAAAACTCAACCTCGACATTCGGTAAATCAGCCGTCGCAAGGCGTATCATTTCCATTCGTTCATCGGGCGAAAAGCAGGGATTTTTGGCAACATTTGTCATAACCACCACAATAACACGCGAAAACATTTTCGACGCCCGTGCAATTATATCAAGGTGACCGTTTGTAACGGGGTCAAAGCTGCCGGGGCAAATAGCCACTGTATCTTTCATTTTTATTCCCCCACAGCGGTGTCTTTTCTGAAAACCGACACCGATATTTTACCGTAATTGTATACCTTTTGTGTGAAGCCGTCGGGTGTCGAAAGCTCATTTCCGCGCGGATATTCGCAAACTACCGCACCGCCGCCAACAGTGTGTCTTGCCGTCATATTAAGTGCATCCTGCAATATTCCCGCAGAGTAGGGCGGGTCTAAAAAAGCAATATCAAACTGCTCGGTCGTGCCGTTTAAAAACGCCTTGTAATCTGCGCGACGAACGGTGGCTTGGCCCGAAAAGCCGCAATTTGCCAAATTTTCCTCGGTAAGCTTTACCGAAACGGGGTCGACATCCGTAAAGTGGGCATATCGCGCACCGCGGCTAAGCGCCTCAATACCAAGCTGACCGCTGCCCGAAAACAGGTCGAGAATTTTCGCACCCTCAAGCTCGAAATGCAGTATGCTGAAAATCGCCTCTTTAACCCTGTCCGCCGTGGGGCGTACAATCTCGCCGCCCTGCGGTGCTTTTAAACGCTTTCCCCTTGCAATACCTGTAATAACACGCATATATAAAACCTTTCCATTTAAAAAGCCTGTGTGGCGAAAATCGCCGCACTGTAAACATAGCTTTTATTATAATACCATACTTTTTACATAATTTCTACTATCAATTTGTACAAAATAATATTTTTATGTTATACCTTTTAGAAACAAAACGGCGAATATAGCTTTTTAAGTCACATTATATGACGATGTGTATAAATTTGCACTGCATAATAATTGACAAATATTGTGCAAAGTGATAATATATATAT
>CAZIEH010000028.1:0-13796 GCA_964538695.1 uncultured Eubacterium sp.
TCTTTATACCGTCGTAATTTTCTTTTGCGGGGGTAATATCACCGTAAATTTTATAATAATTGTACGGCACTGTAATAGCCGCCATACCCCAGCCGCCAGGACCGCCGCCACCGCCCGCAAACGGAGCAGTGTGGTTGCTATGTCCCGTTACTTTACATTGCGAATCGAAAATATCGCGAATCCACTTTTTATAAAAGCTTCTGCCGTCAAGCATAACCATTGCCGCCGGAGCGCAAGCCTGACCGTCACCCGTGTAACCGAGTCTTTCGCGGTGAGGACAGTCAAGCGGTGTTCCGCAATGCATATTGTCAAGCTGACCTCTTATATAAGAGCTGTAAAGCCAATTAAGCTCGGGTAAATCGCACTCGAAATTCGATGTAACCGACACATCACTGTGAATAACCTTTACAGACAGCGGCTTTATATCACCCACGGTTTCGAAATAACGAAAGGCGTGCCAAACAAAGCGTGGCTCGAAAACTATTTTTTCGCCGTTGCCTATAACACTGTCCTGCATAGGTTGGCTTGCATCTGTACCGATTAGGTCAAGCTGATTATCTTTTACTTCATCTGCAAAGCGTATTGTAACGGTTTCGCCGTACGGTGCAGATGTTTCAAACGAAACAAAGCCGCTAACCGTTTCGCCTGCATCGTAAAGCCTGCAGTCGCCGTCGGTATAAATAAGGCGCGGCTCAAGCAGTCTTATAATCCTATCGGGCGGTGCAATTTCAGGCGAAAGTGCGGTATCCTCAAGCTTTAATATTTCCACACCGCCGCTTTTAAATTCTGTTAAAGTACCGTCATACACCTCGCCCTTGAAAAGGTCACTTTTCACAAGTGCGGTTGTGTGGCTTGTTTCACTTCCGTCCGAATAAAGCACGGTGCAATCGTCGGCTTTTTCAAGTGATATTGCATAAATAGCACCCAAGCTGTCACCGAAAGCAACATTACCCTCGGCAACACGCAAATTTTGCCGATACCAACCGTTACCGAGATGTATTTCAACACGGTTTACACCTTCTGTAAGATAATCGGTAATATCATATACGGTGTAATAACAGCGATATGTAAATTTGTCGTTTATCGGGTAGAGAAACGCGTTTGTATCACGCTCGCGAAAAAGGCTGTTGTTTGGCAGAAAATAGTCATTTCCCACTCTTTTGCCGTTGATGTACAGCATAAAGAAACCCAGGGCGGATATCGCAATCTCGGCTTTATCGAAATTGTCGCAAACAAACTCACGGCATATTACAGGACAATCAAATTCCGACGGTGCAGTAACCCAATCTGCATTGTTCAGCAAAACCTTCTCGGCATTTTTCATTTATTACAGTAGCTCCTTTCGCAACTCCTCTGGGGACTTGTCCGACAAATATGCAGGTGCGATGTCAAAAATCGTCTTACAGCCGCTTGCGCCCTCTTGGCTTAAACGGTATGCCGCGCGTGTATATGCCACCATAACGCTTGCGGTAAATTCGGGGTTTGAATCAAGCTTTAGGCTGTATTCGATAATATGTGTATTTTCAAGGTCTTTTCCCGTTTTGCCCGTTCTTATAACAACGCCGCCGTGGGGAATACCCTTGTGGTCGCGGTCAAGCTCGGCTTGCGAAATAAAGTGTACGGTAGTGTCGTACTCGTCAAAATAGTTTTTCATTGTAACAATTTCGTTTTCTATTCGTGCAAGGTCAACTCCCTCCTCGGCAACGACAAAGCACTCTCTTGTATGCTTTTGGCGCACCGTCAATTGCGGTTGCGCGCCACTGCGTACAGCATCGAGAGCCGCAGGCACGGGGATTGTATACTGTCTTGCATCAAGAACGCCGTCAATGCGACGAATTGCATCGGAATGACCCTGACTGACGCCCTTGCCCCAAAATGTGTAATCTGCGCCGTCTTTTAAAATGCAGTTACCGTAAAGACGGTTAAGCGAGAACATACCAGGGTCCCAGCCTATCGAAATAACAGCAACATTGCCGCCTTTTTTTGCCGCCGCGTCGACATTTTCAAAATGTGACGGAATATTTTTATGTGTGTCAAAGCTATCGACAACATTGAAATACTGTGCCATATCGGGTGTTTGCTTGGGCAAATCGGTAGCACTGCCGCCGCACATCAGAAGAACATCAACCTCATTCTTATGGTCAAGGATATCCGCAGCTTTATAAACAGGAGCGCCCGATATAGTTTCTATTCCGTCGGGTTCTCGCCGCGTAAATACTGCCGTTACCTGCATATCGGCATTTTGTTTTACGGCACACTCAATACCCTTTGCAATGTTGCCGTATCCGTACAATCCGATTTTAATCATATAAATCACCCATTCTTAAATAAAATACTTGTTTAATATACTTTTCAGCGTTCAGCCTGTCACGGTTATTTAGGATTTTCCCCTTATAAGCCTGCACCATAAAACGAAAAACAATCCGATAAACAGTGCCGCCACACCGCCTGATATTATTTTTAGAACTATATCTTTCGCAATGAAAAACTGCCACACAAAGAGTGCTGTCAAAGCAGAATATATCAATGATGCGAAAACAAGCAAGCCTATGCGAACACCTTTCGGAAGAGTGCTGTCACTTGCACCCTCAAGACTGCCGCCTATAATCACTTCAAACAGAATTTCAAACAATAATTCCAAATTACCACCTACTACGACGGTTTACATCGCTTTTATGTTTTCGTCAACAAGCACAATGACTCGATATGTCCCGTACGCGGAAACAGGTCGAAAGGTACTACCCTTACAGGCTGATAACCGCACTGTGCAAGCTGTACGCAGTCGCGCGCAAGTGTTGCATCATTACAGGAAATATAGACAATGCGTTCGGGGGAAAAGCTGTTTGCAACAGTGTCAAGAAGTGCCGTATCGCACCCTTTTCGCGGTGGGTCTAAAACAATTACATCCGGCTTAATACCGCGCTGTGCCAACTGCTTTGCCGCCGCGGCGGCATCGGCACACAAAAACTCGGCATTTTTTATACCGTTTAATTCTGCATTGTGTATCGCATTTTCAACCGCATCGGCAACAATTTCCACGCCTATTATTTTTTCGGTGCGATTTGCCATAGAAAGTCCTATTGCGCCAGCACCGCAGTACATATCAAGCACTGTTTTGCCGTCGGGCTGTGCAAAATCGGCGGCGGCAGTATACAGCCTTTGCGCCATAGTACGGTTGACCTGATAAAACGACAGCGGAGATATTGCAATTTTTATGCCGCAAATAACATCGGTAATTGTATCACTGCCGTACAAAACCCTGCATTTTTCGCCCAAAACCACATTTGTATCTGTCGTATTTTCATTTAAAACAAGACTTTTTAAATTCTCACCGCAAACCGCAATCAGTTTTTCGGCAAGCTTTTCCGCAAAGGGTAGCTTTTTGCCGTTTATGACAATGCAAACCATAATTTCGCCCGTCTGCTCGGCACGGCGTATGTACAAATGCCGCAAAAGCCCCGTTCCGCTTTTTTCGTTATACACCGACAGCCTGTTTTCG
Organism: uncultured Eubacterium sp.; assembly: GCA_964538695.1. Taxonomy (GTDB): domain Bacteria; phylum Bacillota; class Clostridia; order Oscillospirales; family Acutalibacteraceae; genus UMGS1532. The sequence goes on from CAZIEH010000028.1 coordinate 3,500, forward strand.
GTGGCAAACACACAAAAAGCCGCTGTAATATCATTAAATACCGCGTGGTGCAGGCGACAGCTTTCGCACTCTACCATACGGTGACTGCCCTTTGTGTAATAACCGCAAAACACGCGACCGTCGGCGGTTATGCCCACAGGCAACTGAGCCTTATTGCGGTAATTGTCGACACTGCCGAAAACAAGCTCTTCGGGTGTTATATCAAAGCCGCCTATTCTACGCATAGATGCCTCTACCTGTGCGTGCTTTATTTTACACTCTGCATCATACGAAATATGTCTGAAAACACAGCCGCCGCAACGCCCTGAAATACTGCAATCGCTTTCTGTTCTGCACGCGGCAGGTGTAACAACACGAGCAAGCTTTGCTATAATATAGCTTTTTTTAACCTTTATTACCAAAACCTCGGCAACATCGCCGACGGCAGTGTTGGCAACAAACACCACCCTGCCGTCGTCGCAATGCGCTATGCCGTCGCCACCGCCCGTAAGTGCGGTAATTTCGACGGTAATAACATCGTTTTTCTTAATCATTTTCACCATAGCCGTTGGGATTATTGTGTTGCCAACGCCAGTTATCGGAGCACATACGCTCTATGCCGTATTCGGCTGTCCAACCAAGCAGTTCTTTTGCCTTTGATGCGTCGGCATACACCTTTGCTGGGTCACCTGCCCTGCGCCCGACAATCTTGTAAGGAACCGCAACGCCCGATGCCTTTTCAAAAGCTTTTACAAGCTCTAAAACCGATGTGCCGTTACCTGTACCTAAATTTACAGCCTCACACCCCGTGCGATCCTTTATATATTCAACCGCCTTTATGTGACCCCTTGCAAGGTCAACGACATGAATATAGTCACGCACGCCCGTGCCGTCGGGGGTGTCATAGTCGTCGCCGAAAACACTCAACTGCGGCAAGCGACCTACCGCAACCTGTGTGATGTACGGCATAAGGTTATTGGGGATACCCTTGGGATCTTCGCCTATAAGTCCGCTTTCGTGCGCACCGATAGGATTGAAATAACGCAACAGCGCGACAGACCACTCGGGGTCGGATATGCATATATCACGCAAAATATCCTCTATAAACAGCTTTGTTCTGCCGTAGGGGTTAATTGCACCGAGAGGCATATCCTCGGTAAGCGGCATTTTTTCGGCAACGCCGTAAACGGTTGCAGAGGAGCTGAAAACTATTTTCTTACAACCAAACTCATTCATAACATTGCAAAGCGTTACTGTACCAGAAATGTTGTTTTCGTAATATTTAAGCGGTACTGCAACCGACTCGCCCACCGCTTTAAGACCTGCGAAATGAATAACCGCCTCTATATCGTTTTCTGCAAACACCTTTCGCAAAGCCTCGGCATCGCGAATATCCGCATTGTAAAACTTGGGTTCTTTACCCGTAATTTGCTTAACCCTTTCAAGGGATTTCATACTGCTGTTATATAAATTATCCGCCACAACAACATCGTAGCCGCTGTTAAGCAGCTCGACACAGGTATGACTGCCGATATATCCGGCGCCGCCGGTCAACAAAACTTGCATAATACTTGCCTCCAATTACCATTTTGTTTTATTTTAACACCATTTTGCCCTAATTTCAATATTTAATTATAGACAATTCAACAAAGTTTGTGGTATACTGTATAAAGAAAAACCGAAAGGATTGTAAACAATGAAAAACACATACGAAAGTCCGCTTTGCTCGCGCTATGCAAGTAAAGAAATGCAATACATCTTTTCCCCCGACAAAAAGTTCACCACTTGGCGAAAGCTGTGGATTGCCCTTGCCGAGTCGGAAATGGAGCTTGGGCTTAACATTACCGAGGAACAGGTTGCCGAGCTGCGTGCAAATGCCGACAATGTTAATTATGACGATGCAAAGAAAATAGAGTCTGAAATTCGCCACGATGTTATGGCACATGTCAAGGCATACGGCTTGCAGTGCCCGAAAGCTAAAGGCATAATCCACCTAGGCGCAACCTCTTGCTATGTCGGCGACAACACGGATATTATAATTATGACAGAGGCACTTTGCCTTATTCGCGACAAGCTTGTTCGCCTTGCAAGACATCTGTCGAAATTTGCCGAGGAATATGCAGACCTGCCCACACTGGCTTTCACGCACTTTCAGCCCGCACAGCCGACAACCGTCGGCAAGCGTGCAACCCTTTGGCTGTACGATATTATGACCGATTTGGAAGAAATAGAGTACCGCATAGACACAATGAAGCTTTTGGGTTCGAAAGGCACAACAGGCACACAGGCAAGCTTTTTGGAGCTGTTCGGCGGCGACTATGAAAAGGTTAAGCTGCTTGAGAAAAAGATTGCCGAAAAGCTTGGGTTTAAAAAAATACAGGAGGTTTCGGGTCAGACCTATTCACGAAAGACCGACAGCCTTGTTCTTAACACACTTTCTTCTATTGCGCAAAGTGCAATGAAATTTTCGGGCGACATTCGCCTTTTACAGCACCTTAAAGAAATTGAAGAACCGTTCGAGAAAAAGCAGGTTGGCTCATCGGCTATGGCGTACAAACGCAATCCTATGCGCAGTGAGCGAATTTCGTCGCTTGCACGATATGTCATTTGTGATGCGCAAAACCCTGCAATCACCGCATCTATACAGTGGTTTGAAAGAACACTTGATGACTCGGCAAACAAGCGCATAAGCGTACCCGAGGCATTCCTCGCCACCGATGCTATTTTGAACCTTTATATAAATGTCGCAGACGGTCTTGTGGTATACCCCAAGGTTATTGAGCAGCATTTAAAGAACGAGCTGCCCTTTATGGCAACCGAAAACATTATGATGCAGGCGGTTAAAAAAGGCGGCGACAGACAGGAGCTTCACGAGGCGATACGCACCCACTCTATGGCGGCGGCACGCAGAGTAAAGGAAGACGGCGAACCGAACGACCTTGTAAAACGAATTGCAAACGACCCGCTTTTCGATATAACCGAGGATGAGATAAACGCCCTGCTTTGCGGCAAAAACTTTATCGGCTGTGCGCCGATGCAGGTTGCGGATTATATTGCCGAGGTTGCAAAAAAGCTTGAAAAATACAACGCAGTCGACGAACAAAATGTCGAAATAAATGTATAATGGAATTCAGAAAAATAACACTTGATGATAAACCGCTTTTCGAAAAGCTTACCGCAAAAAATCTCAACTCGTCATACAGCTTTGTAACCAACTTTATTTGGGGCGACGAAAAAGACCTGCAAATAGCAATCGACGACGGTGTGCTGTATTTGCTGTGGAATATTGACGACAGGGTTTATATGCAGTACCCATGCGGCAACGGCAATACTCGCGCCGCGGCACTTAAAGCGATAGACTATTTTCACACCGTTTTGCACCGCCCTGCTATTTTCACAAGTCTAAGCAAGGCGGATACGGCTGAGCTTTGTGAGTTATGCGGTACAAAATTTGAAATTACGCCCGATCGCGACAATTTCGACTATGTATATTCGGCAAGTGACCTTGCAACACTTTCGGGCAAAAAGCTACATTCAAAGCGCAACTACGCCAACAGGTTTTACAAAAGCTATAACTACCGTTACAGGCGTATGACGGCTGACGATACCGACGAATGTAAACGGCTATTCTCACTGTGGCTTACCGAAAAAAGCGGCGACGACCCGTTTTTAAAGCGGTCAGGCAAAGCGACCTTTAAACTGCTTGACAATATAGCCTACTTGGGTCTTACGGGTGGTATAATAGAAGTCGGCAATGAAATAGTCGCCTGCTCTGTCGGGGAAAGATTTGCAAAGGATACCGCGCTTATACACGCCGAATTTGCAAATACCTGTTATGACGGCAGCTATGCCGCAATAAACCAGCAGTTTGTGCTTAACGAATGGGGCGATTGCAGTTATATCAACCGCGAGGAGGATATGGGTGACGAAGGCTTGCGCCGTGCAAAGCTTTCTTACAAGCCACTGCTTTTGCTGAAAGAATATATTGCAAAAGAAATATAATATGCAGGTGGTACGGTATGAATGATATTTCACTGCTGTCAAGGCTTTCTTTTTTCAAAATAGATAAGTTTGTTTATAACGAACGCACGGTTTGCGATTTCAACGATTGCCCGCGACCGCACTATTGCCTTGGCTATATTTTAGAGGGCAGTGCCGTTTTCTCTTTCGACGGCAAGCAGGTTGCAGTAGGTGCGGGCGATATGATTTTCGTGCCTGTAACCTCGCGCTATACCTCGGTTTGGACACCGAGTCCAACCGCAAGCTATATCAGCTTTCATTTTTCTTTTGATGTGCCGTCTCTTTTCAAAAGAGAACGCAATTACGAAATTCAGGCTGTCAGAAACAAAAATCTGCGCGAAAGCTTTATTTCGGCGCTAAAGCTTTCACAAGAGGGAACCGCCTCGCAATTAGGCGCACTTTCCTGCTTTTTCGAGGTAATGAATATAATTTATCCGATATTGCAATACTCACAATCGGTGCGTCTTGACCCAAGAATTAAACAAGCCGCAGACTACATCGAACGGCATTGCGATTTACAGCTTACAGTGCCTGCGATAGCAAGGCTTGTGCATATGAGCGAGTCGCACTTTTACAGCTGTTTTAAAACCGAATTCGGTACCTCGCCAATCGGTTACAAGCACCGCTGTGCAGTCAATCGCGCTATGCTTATGCTGATTCAAGACGAAACCACACCGATAGAAACCATCAGCGAACAGCTCGGCTTCGGGTCGGCAATGCATTTTCGGCGTGTCTTTAAAAAGCTTGTTGGTATATCCCCTACCGAATACAGAAAAAACGGCAAAAAACAACAGTAACGAAACACAGAAAAACCGCTTGCACATCACAGTGCAAGCGGTTTTCGCATATATTTAGATTTCTATTAGCTTAACCTGATATTTACCGAATTCGACTTTAACCGATTTTGATTTGAGATTTACAGTAGCCGTGCTGTCAGCGTTTTTGGAATTATACAGTGTCAGCCTGTACTTATCACCCTCTTTACGCATAGACGAAAGTAAAACATCGTGATTATCAATAGTAATCGCGGTTGTAAGCTTTTCGCCCTCGCCCGACGGGAAAAAAGAAAGCGTTTCAATCTTTTCGTTGTAAATCTGCGCCTTTTTATCGACATTCTCGGCAGTATCAAGCCTGAACGAGAATTTGCGCTCGCCGATATCAATATGGTCAAGAAAGCGGTTATGCGGTGCAATGGGCTTTTGACCCACAGGATGACCCGAGTAAATAGGAGTACGCAAAAGCGAAAGCCTTATGGTGTTGCCTGTAAAGCTACCGCCGTATATACCGCAGTTGTATACAGCAAGACTGCTTTCATCATTTTTAATTGCGCACCATTTTTGGAAAACAGCTTCGTCATTATTGTCGAAAAGGGCCTCTGTACCGAATGCAGTCTGACCGTACGGTGTGCCGTCAAAAGCGGTGTTGATACGGTACTTTACCATTTTATTTGGCTCGTTCGAATGAAGTGTTACATTTATGTCGATGAAGCTATCGTGCTTTGGAATAATGTATTCAACAACGGCACGCGAATTTTTGTAATACCAAAATGACTGAATTATAATGCGAGCATCTCCGTCCTCGGTAACGCGTACGGGCGGCAGCTTTTCGTCGGGATAGCCGATAAATTCATTTGCCTGCTCTGCGGTCATCAGCTTAAACGACGCGTCATAATCGGTGAATGACTTTACCGTCATTCCCCACGGGTCTTCGTTATCGTTATAAACCTCTAAAGCGCCGAAATCGGTTGCAAGTGTTTTACCGTCCACCTTATAGCTTTCGATAAAACCTGTTTTCATATTAACAACAGTTTCCATTCTGTCGTTCTTTACGGTTATAAAATCGTCGGGATAATCGGGCTTTGCCAAATCTGCAATTTTCTTAACCTTCATTATGCAGTTAAAGCGTGTGACCGACGACGGCGCAACCCTTGCGTGAAAGCTGACCTTTTTTGCCCAATCAAGGTCGATTGTGCTTTCGGATTTTTCGTTTTGTGCGAAAATACGGTTGCCGTCCTCGTCATAAACCTCTGCGACAGTATACTCGTCATCGTGTCTGTTCTGATTTTCAAGAACATAATCCACTGTAAAAACATCCTCAACCTCATACGGGTCAAAAGCGGTGTTGATACGGTACTTTACCATTTTATTTGGCTCGTTCGAATGAAGTGTTACATTTATGTCGATGAAGCTATCGTGCTTTGGAATAATGTATTCAACAACGGCACGCGAATTTTTGTAATACCAAAATGACTGAATTATAATGCGAGCATCTCCGTCCTCGGTAACGCGTACGGGCGGCAGCTTTTCGTCGGGATAGCCGATAAATTCATTTGCCTGCTCTGCGGTCATCAGCTTAAACGACGCGTCATAATCGGTGAATGACTTTACCGTCATTCCCCACGGGTCTTCGTTATCGTTATAAACCTCTAAAGCGCCGAAATCGGTTGCAAGTGTTTTACCGTCCACCTTATAGCTTTCGATAAAACCTGTTTTCATATTAACAACAGTTTCCATTCTGTCGTTCTTTACGGTTATAAAATCGTCGGGATAATCGGGCTTTGCCAAATCTGCAATTTTCTTAACCTTCATTATGCAGTTAAAGCGTGTGACCGACGACGGCGCAACCCTTGCGTGAAAGCTGACCTTTTTTGCCCAATCAAGGTCGATTGTGCTTTCGGATTTTTCGTTTTGTGCGAAAATACGGTTGCCGTCCTCGTCATAAACCTCTGCGACAGTATACTCGTCATCGTGTCTGTTCTGATTTTCAAGAACATAATCCACTGTAAAAACATCCTCAACCTCATACGGGTGCGGATTAAGCACCATAACGGGTATGACCTTGCCCGACTCTGCGACTTTTTGACCCTGACAAAGCTTTATAAACGCCTTGTAATAACAGCGGTCAACAATTTCTTCGCCATAGCCCAAGGTGCGCAAAGCGTCATCCTCGACAGCTTTTATACCGCTACCCGGTAAAACATCGTGGAACTGACAGAAAGCAAGTGCTTTTTTAGCCTCATCAAGGCAATGTGTATCATACTTGAAATCTGTCATAAGTGCGGCATAGGACATAAGCTTTTCGGTAACCGCGATTTTGTTTTCAAGTCTGCGGTTGCCCTGCTTTATACGCACCATTGATGTATAGCAGCCCACCATACAGGGAATAAGCGAGGTATCGACCGTATTAAGGTTTTCTTTGTCGATTTCGGCAAAATAATCACGCTCGTTCGAATGAATAACCTCAACATCGGTTTCCTTTACGAACTCGGCAATTTCCTGCAAATCAATTCTAGACGGGCCGCCTCCGTGGTTGCCCATACCCCAAAGAAGCAGTCCCGTTTCTTTATCATTATTTTCGGCAATATATTTTTTAATTCTTTCGACAGCGGTGCCTTTAAGTGAGCCGTAAGCCTCAAATCCTGCGTGAACAAGAACGGTACTGCCGTCGTAGCCCTCCCACAAAAAATCCTGTTTAAACGAACCAGGGCGCGTTACGATATAGCTGTCGTAATCAAAAAGCTTTAAAATCTGCGCCAAACCGCGTGTGTGACCGAAAGAATCAAAATTGATTGCGGTTTTCGGCACCACACCGAATTTTTCTTTAAAATATTCTCTGCCGATTTTAATTTGCGAAATAAAGCTTTCACCGCTTGGCATAACACAGTCGGGCTGAATGTACCAACCGCCCATAATATGCCATTTTCCCTCGGCAACAAGGCGCTTTATTCTTTCAAAAAGCGGTGGCTCGTGTTCCTCTACCCATTCGTACAAAAGCGATTCGTTGTGATTAAACACATAACCGTCAAACTGTTCGCAAAAATCCGCCGCGACACGAAATGTCGAAATAGACTCTGCAAGACCGTCATGACGACGCCATATCCACGCAGGGTCAAGATGTGCATTACAAAGCAAGTGAAGTTTTTTCATAAAGCTGCCTCCTTTTACTGAAATTATACCTTTTTTACAGTTTACATTCTACATTTATTGTGATATACTTATTACACTATTGTGATATTGGTGGAGATTATATGGCAGAATATCCAACCCTTTCAATGAAGAACAGACAGGCGGTAACCGTTAATTTTTATTATAGGTACATATACGGTAAAGCCGATAAATTTTACCCACACAGACACGACTTTTTCGAGCTGTTTTTAACTGTTACCGAGGGTGTGCGCCACAAGGTAAACGGCGTGGAGCAGAATTTGCCGTCGGGCGCGCTTGTTTTTATTCGTCCAAACGACCTGCACGGCTTTATGTATGAGGATGAAGTGTCGAAAAAAAGCGAATACATCAATCTGCTTTTTACCGAGGATATAGCGCGTTCGCTGTTCGACTATCTCGGCGATGACTTCCCTACCGAAAAATTGCTCAACAGCAAAATGCCGCCGATGGTTATACTTAACAATACCGAAAAGAAAAAGCTGATTTCGCGCCTGCAAATGCTGAACACCGTCGGTGTTAATGTAGAGCAGGATTTGCGGTTACAAATAAAATCTATACTTGCAAGCGTATTTATACAGTATTTTAACAAAACTTCGCAGATTTCAAAAGATGAGGTACCGCTTTGGTTTACTGTACTGCTTAACGCGATGAATAAGCCGGAAAATTTCACCGTGGGTATTTCGCGTATGATTGAATTAAGCGAAAAAAGTCGTGAGCATCTTTCGCGAGTTACAAAAAAATATATCGGTGTTTCGCTTACACAGTATATTAACAATCTGCGAATTAACTATACCGCAAATCTTATACTGAATTCGAATATGCCTATTATCGACATATGCTATGCAGGCGGTTTTCAAAATGTGGGGTATTTTTACAAGGTGTTTAAACAGGAATTCGGTATGCCGCCCGCGCAATTTGCGGCAGAACATAAAAAGACAGTGTGACGGCTTTTGCTGCTACGCTGTCTTTTTTTTCTATTGTACTGCCTATTGCAGAAGCAGATTTTCATAAATCATTATCAAGAAATCTTGCACGAAAAAAGTGCGCACAAAACGCAAAACTTCCAAAAGTGTGCAATCAGCCGCCGTTTATAGTGCAAAATAAACAGCAAAAACGCCCCTAAAAAGGCAAAATGCCGAAATTTATTGCGCACTATTGACTTATTTTGACTGATTTTGTACAATATAAGCAGAAAGAACGGAGGTGCCTAAGATGCTGACAGTTGAACGACGCGAAAAAATAGTAGAGCTTTTGAACGAAAAAGGCAGTGTATCGGTAACATACCTTGCAAAAAAGTTTGAAACAAGCGAATCTACCATAAGACGCGACCTTTTAAGTCTTGCACAATTGGGCAAAATACAAAAGGTACACGGCGGCGCAACGGCGGTAGCGCAAGAGTTTTTGCATACCGAGGCTGATATGAAAGAAAAAGCCCTGCGCAACATAGTCGAAAAGGATGCGGTTGCAAAATACGCCGCCGCACAAATCAAAGACGATGATTTTGTATTTATCGATGCAGGCACAACAACACTGCTGATGATAAAATACCTTGAGGGGTGCAAGGCGACTTTTGTAACAAACGGCATTGAACACGCAAAAGAGCTTACCGCAAAGGGTTGTAAGGCTTTTGTTTTGGGTGGTGAATTAAAAAGCACTACCGAGGCGATAATAGGTCTTACGGCGGCAACAAATCTGCAAAAATACAACTTTTCGAAAGCCTTTATAGGTGCCAACGGTGTAAGTGAAAAGCAAGGCTTTACCACGCCAGACACCGAGGAGGCGGTGCTGAAAGCAGTTGCAATGGAGCGTAGCTTTGTAAGCTATGTTATATGTGATAACACGAAATTCAACAAGGTTACGGCAATTTCGTTCGCAAAGCTTAACACGGCGTGTATAATATGCGACAGATGCGACGACGATACTATTAAAGAAAAAGCTATGGTTAAAGAGGTGATTAACAATGGTATACACGATAACGCTTAATCCGGCAATCGACTATGTTATGAAAACGGGCAAGCTGAGATTTGACGACATAAACCGTGCCGTGTCCGAACAAATCTATTACGGCGGCAAGGGCATAAATGTTTCGGCTGTACTGAAAGAGCTTGAAATCGAGTCGGTAGCACTTGGCTTTATCGGCGGCTTTACGGGTGATAAAATTGAAGAAATGCTGAAAAATGACGGCATTATATGCGATTTTAACCGCCTTGAAAGCGGTGATACCCGAATAAATGTAAAAATCAAAGCAGACACCGAAATAGACATAAATGCCGACGGTCCCACGGTTTGCGAAAGCGATATTGCCGCGTTGCTTGAAAAAACGGCGCAGATAAAAGACGGTGACTATTTGGTGC
>CAZIEH010000029.1:0-13347 GCA_964538695.1 uncultured Eubacterium sp.
ATGGCAAGACAGGGGCAACCCGAGTAGATGCGGGGGAATGGCACGCCCGCCAAACGCCAATCTGTGAGGGTACTGATTACAGTACCCTCATTCCTTTAGAAAGGACAATTTATGGATAACTTCAAAGCAGTATATAAAATCTTATCAACGCTTGAAAAGGCTATGGATTTACCCGAATTTGATGTATCGCTTATCGGTGCGGATAAATTAGGCGTAAGCAAAGAACGATACGCACGGTATATTGAAATGATGTTAGATGTAGGATATATCAAGGGTGCAAGAGTTATTAAAGACTTTACCGGTGAAACCTATGTTGAAACCGATGATATGCGTATAACTCTTAAAGGGCTTGAATATCTGCAAGAAAACAGCATTATGCAAAAGATATACAAAACCGCTAAAGGCATTAAAGAAATAATATAACAATGTTTTTCTACCCCCTCTTTTGAGGGGGATTTTTTTATGCAAAAAATATTTTAAAAAAACTTTTATTTTAGGGTTAGAAGCGGTATATTCATATGTTTTATAATATACTTGGGAATCCAAAATTTTGGGAATCCAAAATTCGCCCAGCTTGACGGCGCTTAAATTCAAGCCTGTTTTATCGCAGAGTGACTGCGGACTTATAAATTAAATCTCAAACAGAGGAGAACGCACTATGGAATTTCTAAAAAACATCTTTGGTGACAAGGCATTGACATTCGCCGATTTCGAAACCGCTGTTGAAGCCGACAAAAGTATTAAGCTTGTAAATCTCAAAGACGACGGTTATGTCGCAAAAGACAAGCTTACGGCAAAGATAGCAGAGTTGCAAACCGCAAACAACACCATTACCGACCTTAAAGGTAAGCTGCAGAACGCCGAAAAGGTTGATGTGGAAGCATTGCAACAGAGAATCGCAGATTATGAACAAGCCGAACAGACACGCAAACAGGAAGAAACCGCTGCAAAAGAGTTGCAAGCACTTAGAGAACGCTTTGCACCGCTTAAAGGCGAACACAAGTACATTAACGAGTACACCGAAAACGCTATGTTTGACGAGTTCAAAAATGCTTTAAGCCTTGACGAAAACAAGGGCAAGAGCGACAACGATATTTATGCTGCTATCACAAAAGATAAAAATATCTATGAAAATCCAAATCAGCGGTTAGTAATACCGCCTGTTCGCACAAACGGTAAACGCACGGATAGTGAGTATATGACACAGTTTTATGCGGACAATCCATACTACAAAGAAAAATGAAAAGGAGTAATTTAAACAATGGGAATTATTTACGGAACACTTAATGTTGACGAAAAGTATTCGCCTATACTTGAACCTAATCTTTTTAACGAATCCGTATTTGCACCCGGTGTTACTTACACCGACAAATACGAAACAGGACCAGCAGGACAGATTTTAGTGCATAAATTAAGCACTTCTTCTGTTGAGCCCGGTAAACCCGGCAGAGATTTCACCGATGAAGCTTCAGCCGATTCACTTATCACAATAGCAATTAACAACAACTTCCAGAAATCCAAGAAAATTTACGGTGTAGAAGCCGCCGCAGTTGCTTTTCCGCTTGCCAATGAGCAGTTATCACTTGCAACGCAGGAAGTGAAAGAGGGTTGGAATCAAGCGGCTAACGCTTGCCTTGTAACAGAGGGCACCGCCTCTGCCGTTACAAGCGCTATAGCTTCCGCCACCGACGCACTTATTGACGAGCGCACCGCACTTGCAAAAGCTAAGGGCAAAGCCGATGTTGTACTTTGCTCGCCCGATTTTTACGGTATGCTTTTAAAAGAGGCAGGCGATAAATTTATGCCTGTACGCAACGACAAAATAGCCGCTACCGGTGCAATAGGCACTTACCTCGGGTTCCTTATAATCGAAGATAACGGACTTTCGGCAACAAATGCTAAGTACATCAACAACGCAGGCACTACCAAAACTGCGGCTTTTTCGGGCGTACAGTTCGTAATGTATAATCACAATGCACTTTCGATTGTCAACAATCTTGAAGCAATGCGTATTGTAGATAGCGAAAACTTCGTGGGTTCTAAAGCACAGGTAGAAATGAATACCGGTTACACCGTAACCAATCCCACACTTGTCAGAGTACGCAAAGTATCTGAATAATAAATGAAAGGCGGTTAAACAATGCAATATTTAACCTTTGACGATTATATCTCAATAGGCGGTACTCTTGCCGAAACAGAGTTTAACCGCTTTGAATTTAGGGCTGAACGGCTTATAGACAATGCAACACAAGGGCGGCTTGAAAATGCCACCACAACACCCGAAAGCGTTAAACGGTGTATGTTTGAACTTGTGACATACCTTTCCAAAGTCGCACAAAACGGAGACAATTCGGCGGTATCAAGTTTTAGCAATGACGGTTACTCTGTTACTTATGCGGAACAAAAGACCGCCACGCAACAAATACACGATATAATTTATGATTATTTAGCCGATACCGACCTTATGTATTGTGGGGTGGACTAATTGACGTGGGATAAAACAATAACACTCTATAACCACTACGAGGACGAACAGACAGGGGTTATTAAGTGGTATAGGCATAAGTTAAGCGGCTGTTTTTATAAGCGGACAAACAACAACGTCAGTGTAGGCGGTGTTCGGTTATTGACCGACACCACTACTGTTCGTATACCCGCGCAAGCAGGGTATCTGCCGCCGTACTTATGGAATAACCAACCCAACGACAGAAAACGAAATAATATGACCCTGCAAAGCGGCGATTTAATCTTTTTGGGCGACGTTTCGGACGAAATAGACGAATACACAAGCGGGAAACGGTCAAGCGACCTTATCGCTAAGTACAAGGCTCTCGGCTCGGTATTCGTCACAAGCGTAAACATAAACGATTTTATGCACGGTCGGCATTATTTGGTAAAGGGGGAATAATATGGACTTTGTAACACCGTTTATCGAGTGGTTTTTACAAAGCGATTACATTAAAAACAACAAACTGTTTTTGAACGCAATCGAGGCGCAGGACAACAATGTGCAGATTGTTACGCAACAGATAGCGGATAATCAAGCAAAAGAATACATTGACGGTTCTAAAAAATACCCCATAACATTTTTTATCAACAATTACAAATCGATATCGTACAATCAGCTTGTAAAAAGTATGATAGAGGGTAACGAAAATGTAGGCGAATTGCTTGATGTTCAAAAAATAATCGAATTTGTAAAGGATATGGAAAAACAAGGCAATTACCCGAAATTCGGCGATAACATTACAGTAGAAAAGGTATATTGTCAATATAAAACGCCCTCTACCCCCGCTATTGACAGTACTTTAAGCCTTGCGAAATTTACAATACCTATTGTGTGTGAGGTGTTTGAAGATGGCGAATAAAACCGTATCGTTTTATATGGAAAAGGAATTGCAAAAATATACGACCGACGATGCAAAAAACTTTTTTCTTTGCACTTGGTATAGATATATGTTTCCGTATATTCCTTTCCGTTCGGGCGTAATGGCAAGCCTTATGGATATGCCTGAAAATGCAAAAGATTTTCAAATATCACCCGATGAAGCGTTACAAATAGGACTTGCGGCGATACAAGCCGACCCCGAAAATGTCATCCGCTTTAAAGCACCGTATGCCGCACGGCAATACTATGGCGAAAATTTTAATTTCACACACGATTTACACCCTTTAGCCTAAGCACGGTGGGCTGAAGTTGCCGCCGACCTGCACGGCGAACAAATCGTTAAAGAATTTGCAGGATATGTTAAAAGGAGTGAATACGAATAATGACAAGAACGCAAATTGAAAAGTTTAAAGAGCAATTTAAACTTACTGCTACGGGCGATTACACTGATGTCGGCAAAAAAGATATTAAACGCGAAATGTTGGCACAGTATATCCGAAAAAGCGGTGATGAAACTTTTGAAATGCTTGGTTACAAACAAGAGGGTACCACAACCGCCTCAAACTATGAAGAAAACACCGTAACAGATGTTACAGGCACTACCTACAACGATAAAACAAACAAAGCCGAAACCATAGAAATGTCGGAATACAATGTAAACCCGAACAAGACCGCATTTTTGGAAGAGGCAATCAAACTTAAAATATTTGACCTTGAGGACGAGATGACCGATTACGAAGTATTGACGGTTTACGGTTATTATCGTAATGAACAAAATCATTGTTTGGCAACGCTTGAAACCGATTGTACGGTAACGCTTGACAACAACGGCGGTAGCGGTTTTGTACACAGTGATGTTAACATTTCTCTTTCGGGAAATAAACAGTACGGTACTGTCGAAGAAATCGTTAAAAACCCCACTTTTACAAAATACACACCGTCATAATTTAAGGGCGGCTTATACCGCCCTTTTCTGTTAAACCACTATTTCATAAAAGGAGTAAGAATATGAACGCGAATATCGAAGATAAGCTTAATGATGTAAAAAATGCACCAACCGAGGAAGAATATGTTGTAGACTTAGGCAACACTGGTACGCCTATCAGAATTAAAGGCAGTAAAAATGTTTTTTATATGGATTTCGGAGATATTGAATTTCCTAACCGTCTTAACAAAGCAAAAGAAGAAATTGTTAATCTGGTTAACAGACAAAATAAAGAAACTTCAAAAAAATTAAGTTACAAAGAAAATCTTGCCGTTCTTGAAAAAACCGATAAGGGTATTAAAACGGCTTTAAATAAAGCATTTAATTATAATGTGAGCGATGTTGTTTTCGGCGCGGTATCTTCAATCGGTGTTACCAAAAAAGGCGAATTTTACTTCGAAAATTTCATCAATTCAATTATCCCTATTGTTGAAAAAGAATATAATACCCGAATGAGCAAAATGTCAAGCCGTACACAAAAATATATGTCACAAAAGGGGCAACACCCTAACCCGTATATTAAAAGATGAACACCGATTTACCTTTCTGCTTGACAGTTGATAATATTGACCGTGAAATTTACAGTGATTTTAGAGATATCATTAAAATACTTATAGCCTTACAAGACCCCGAAGTGCCCAACGAAGAACGAAATTATATATTGCTCAACAACCTATTCGTCGACGATTGGACGACATTTGCCAATATCGATGAAGCATTAAAAGGCGCAAAATGGTTTATCGATTGCGGTAAAGAATATAAAGAAGTAAACGATAATTCGCCGCAAATTATAGATTGGGAGCAAGATTATGGGCTTGTATGCGAGGCAGTAAATAAAAATATTAATGTTCTTGAAGTGCGACAATTAAAATATTTGCATTGGTGGACATTTTGTGGTTACTTTGGGGAGCGTGGCGAGTGCCGTTTTTCTACTTTTGCCGAAATTAGAGACAAAATGAACAAAGGGAAAAAACTTGAAAAATACGAAAAAGAGATATTGCGTGAAAACAGAGAACAAATAATCATACAAAATAAATCAAACGCAGATTTTGAAAATGAAATGTGGGGTGATTAAATGGCAGAAGAATTAGTGCTTAATACCGATTTTAATATTACCAAAGCGGAAGCGAAAATCAATAAGTTAAATCGACAATTCGAAGAAAGCAAGCGCAAAGCAAAAGAAATAGCCGCGAAAATCGGCGACCTTGAAGAGAAAAAAAAGAGCATAAACTTTACTGTAAATATTGAGCAAAAATCATTTGACAACGCTGTTGCAAAGCTTGAAAGGCTCGAAAGCCAAAAATTGTCTATCCCACTCGATGACACAACCGCCCAAAACGCTATTGACGACGAGATTGAAAAGGCGAGAGCCGCTACAGATAAGTACGCGCGTGCGCTCGAGAACGCAAAAACCAAACAGGCAGATATAAACCAAGAGTTGCAAAAGCAAAATGGCCTTTTGACAAAACAAAACGGACAAACCGCAACAATTAAAGAAAATATTGCGTTGGCAAAACAAGAACAAACGAAATTTGGCGAAGAAATTAAAAAATCGGCTAAAGAAACAAAAAAATCGCTTTCACCCTTACAAGTGTTCACAAATCGGGTAATCGGCTTGGCAAAACGCGTTTTTATCTTTTCAGCAATAACAAGTGCATTGCGGAAAATGCGTGATGCATTGAGCGGTTACATAGCGCAAGATAGCAAACTTTCAAGTAGCGTTTCTAAGCTCAAGGGGAATTTATCAACAATCGGCGCGACAATTTCAAGCGCCATTTCGCCCGCTTTAACTGTTGTTGTTGATAAACTTGTAAAAGTGACTAATTTGGTTGGCGCGACCTTAGCCCGTATGTTGGGGAAAGATGTTAAGAAAATGCAAGAACTCGCTGCTTCTACAAAGAAAACAGGCGAAGAAGCGAAAAAAGCAACCGCGAGTTTCGATACTTTACAAAAAGCAGAAAATACGGAAAGCGATTCTGACAGCGCAGCAGGATTAAGCAATACTTCGGGTATGGGTGAGGTGGATTTATCCGCTTATCCGTTGCTAAACGCAATAGCTTCCATTAATCTTACACCATTGATAACAGCGCTTAATTCGCTTAAAGCAATCGACCTTACCCCGCTTAAAAAAAGTGCAAGTAAATTATTAACAGCATTAGAGCCATTTAAAGACCTTGCGCTTGACGGCCTAAAATTCTTATGGTTTGAAATTTTAGTGCCACTCTCGGAATGGACTATTGAAGACCTACTACCGGCATTCCTTGATTTGCTTACAGCGGCGTTAGAAGCTTTAGCGCCAATCTTGGAGGCAATGAAACCAACATTAAAAAAGATATGGGATAAGATATTAAAACCGTTTGCCGAATGGTTGGGCGATAAAGTTATTGAGTTGCTAAAATGGCTAACAGATAAACTAACCGCCTTTTCCGATTGGGCAAAAAAGAACCCGCAAAAGGTTGAGCGTATGACTGATATTATAATAAGCTTTTTGGCAGGGTTGTGGGTTTACAACTCATCCAAAAAAATAGTCGGTTTCATTGGGGATTTAACAAGCTCGTTAAAGAAGTTTGGTGGCCTAAAAGGTATGCTAAACAAATTAGGCGATTCAATCAATTCGCCCGCCCTCGCGCTCGGTGTATTAGCAAGCGCCGCAACTTATTGGGTTGAGAATTGGGATGAAATCAAAGATTCGTTCAATAATATGGATACTTGGCAACAAGCAGTTGTTATAATCTTAGGAGTTGCCGCCGCAATTGCAGTCCTTATAACAGCATTAAGTGCTGGCGCGGGCGCAGCCGCAATTGTGGCCGGTCTCGCGGCGTTAGGTTTAGGCGCCGGCATTCTTGCTATCGGTGACGAAAATAAAGCAAAAGGCAAAGGCGGCACTGCAAGCAAAAGTGGTGGTTCGAGTGGCAGCTCCGGCGGTGGCGTGAGAAGTATTGCAAATGGGAAAAAAAGTGCAAACGCTACTTTGTCGTCGCTAAAAATCGGTGATTATGATTTGCCTAAGTTAGCTACCGGTGCGGTTCTTCCGGGTGGTTCACCTATGCTCGCTTGGGTTAACGACCAACCGAAAGGCAAGGGTTACATTGAGGGTAGCGTTGAAAACATCGCCGCAGCGTTTGAGAAATATTTAAGCAATCACGACTTGGATAATAACAAGACATTTGTTATCGAAGCCGACGGCGATATGGGCGCGCTAATCCGTTTGCTTAATCTTAAAATCAAAGAGCAGAACAGGCTTTCGGGGGTGATGACATAATATGTTTTATTTAGACGGCAAGTTGTATAACGCAGATTTTGTCATAAACAGTTTTGAACAAACCGCCGATATCCTGAACGGTGACGAAAGCGGTCGTTTAAAAGGCACAAAAGAAATGTATATGCAATATGTAGGTACATTTTTTAACCATTCGTTCAAATTGGTGCGCAATAACAAGTGTAGTGATACGGAATGGGCAAAGCTTTTCGATGCACTTGCTGACCCCCATAATGCTCACACAATGAAATTGCCGTACGGCATAAACAATAAAAAAATCACCGTGAAAGTCTATATATCACAAGTGAAACGCAAGCTTGTTGATACAAAATCCAAAAACAAGTGGGCAAACACATACGAGGTTGCCCCCGTCGCAAGGACTTCAAATTGGTTGGCAAGTGGCAAGCTTAAGGGGGTGGAATAATGTATATAACCCTTGACAGAAAAAACGACTACGACACGCGACTTTTCATATCATACAGAGGTGTTGAAGATTTTACAAACGGGCTGAGTGTCAAGCCGTTGTATCAGCGCACTCTTGAATATACAGGGGTCGACCTTGACGACACGCAAAAAGTGACCGTAGATGCCGCGTACCCCGGGATAGCGGTCGCCCCGATATCGTCATTTGACACAACCCTTGGCGACGGTACTATTTACATTTATTCTAACAACCCCATAACCGCTAACGGAATAACAATAGAATATGAAGGGAGCTATCCGACAAAGCTTGAGATATCCGCGACGAATATAGAGGGAAAAACATATATTGACGACGAACCATATACAAGCGGAAACGGTGTATTTTCGATTTTTTATGCTATTGATTTGGTTAATGCAACAAATATAAGAGTCAATATCAAACAGGCGTTACATCAATACGAAAAAATCAAAATTACGGCTATAAAAATCGGTAAGAGTTACACAAGCGAGCAAATCATAGGGTACACAACATACAGCAGTATCGACCCCCTGTGTAAAGATATATCTATAGGCACGATTGAAACTGAATTTATCGACACGCGCGAGCTTGATACCCGTTATTTGACATCGGGAAGAATTTTCGACGACGAAACCAATACCGAGCGCGAATTCCTTGTAAAATCAGTTGAAAAGGTTTCCGCTGACCGCTATCGCGTGACAGGCTATGACAGCGTATACAAATTGGACAATGCAACCTATTACCTAGATAATGTGTACGGGACTTATAAAGGGGAAACGGTGTATACTACCCCTCAAGATATATTGCAAACGATATCGGAGTTGTCAGGTGTGGACATCGAAATGGAAAACCCGACGGTCGACGGTTTCGTATACGCGCATCATATTCTCGGTAGTGTGCCGTATGACTCGTGTCGCAAGGTGTTGGCGTTGCTGTGCTATGCTGTGCAAGCACTGCCGATAGTACAGGGTAATGGCAAGATAAAGCTTGTTAGCAAAGCATATGGAAATTACAATAAATATGTAACAATCCCCGATGATAAAATTATCGGCGAACCAAGCGTTGAACATTCCGACCCTCTTACTAAAATCGAAGCGACATCATACAAGTATGAAATTACATCAAGTATGGCGCGTGAAAGCGTTATCGATTCCGACGACAACGCAACTACCGAGACGATTTTTAAGCTATCCGCCCCTATCCGTCAAACAACAATGATTTGGGATAAAAGCAAGACTGATGTCACAAGGGGTGGTGCAAATTGGATAGAACTTACAGGTACACCGAAAGTCGAGGCTATTAAATGGAATGAACAAAAAACCGTGTCTATTATCACAGAACCCGATAAAACCGAAAAAATCGAAACATTCGACGAGTATACATTAAACGGCTATGTAGATATCCCCGGCAAAGAGAAAAGCAAGATTGAACCCGACTTTAAAAAATATATGCAGTCTCGCGGAAAATGCAAAATCAAAGTTATAACGGGCGAGGAATTAAAGCTAAACCTCGGCGACATAGTTACATTTGACACGAGCTACGAGGGGGCATTTACGGGTATGATAACAAGCATATCGGCAAGCGGCACGGATGTTGCGGAGTTAGAGGTGACCGAATGGACTTAACAGCGAGCGTTACAAACATAACGCAAGACAGCGCAGTGTTGAAAATCAGTTGTACATCCGATACGCTGATACACGATGTAACAGTATATGTCAATGATGTTATATTTACATCGTTTCACCCTGTAAGCAATATTTTTTCTGACGATATTGCCCTTGATTCATTAACACCATACAATGAATATGAGATATCCATAACGGCCGTAGATAACGAGGATGACGACAGCACCGGTGTTTATTTTGAGACATTACCTATCTTTGTGGAAAAGGTAAAGGCTCAAAATATAGAGTGTAATGTAGATGAATATACCGATATCATAACCGAGGTGCTGCCCCTTAACGCTTCCAATAAATCACTTATGTATGAGTGTGAAAGCGAAGCGGTATCTTTCAGTGGGGACAGTTTTGTCGCAACCAAACCGGGGCAATACATCATTACCGCAGGGGCAACAGACGGTAGCGAAACAACAACGGATATCACCGTAACTGTCAACAGATATGCAGTTGATTTTTCCGTTCCTGTTTTAGAAAATCGAACACTGACTATAAGCAAAGAGGTCGCCGTTCCGTTGGTAATAGCTTTTGAACCGCCTAACGCGAGCAATCGCGGAGATGTGAGCTTTTCAAGCCGCAACGGTTTAGTATCTTTTAACGGTTACGAATTAGTCACTGCCTGTGAACAATTGCGCGATGATACGCTGATAGTTAAATGCGGCACGGTGGTAAAAGAATACCCTGTTAAAATAGTCAATACCTCTTTCGTGTGGAATGAATTTGACAAAGAGCAACAGACACTCGGTGTCCCCGAATTTGGATTATTGAACGAAAACGCATATTTTCTTTCGACTTTTTCGCCGACATTTAGCTTCGGTGCAACCGGCTCGCTGTTTCCGGCATATAACGGCAGTTTTATATCCGCTATTGAAAACGTTGACCGAGAGATAGCTGCTATTATAAAAAGTTTTCAAGACTACGACAATATCGACTTGTCGATTTATTGGGCGGGGGCAGAGACAGACGAAACAATAACACGACCGCCGCGCGAGATTTATAACAAATGGATTGAGTTTTTCTATTCCGCAAAAGAAAAGCTCGAAGAGGTATACCGCCCTGCTCTGTGCGACATTGACGGCAATACAATTGTTGACGAAAACGGCAATACAATCCGAGTATTGCCAAAGGAATAAAAAAGGAGTGAAAAAATGGCAAATGTAATATTTAACGGTACGGTCGACAACTTAGAAAACAACAATAACAAAACCACAAAGCTCTCGCAAAGTGATGTTTTATACCCTACTTCGGGAGCGGTCCTCGACGAATTTAAGAAATATCCAAATCGCGCCGAAGTTGAAAAGTATATACAACAAGACCACGCCGACCATTCAATCAAGCTTAACGATGTCGACACCAATACAAGCGGTACCGACAGCTACACTATAACAGCAGTCGAACAAGACATAAACGGATATGCAAAGCTAACTCTTGACAGCACGGTCGGGCTTTCCAATGGACTCCCGATACGAGTTAAGCTCAACAGCGAACGGTACACGAATACTATAATTGTTGACGGTAACACGGTTATTGTTGGAATTCCTTATGATGAACTACCCGAAAAAGAGCCTTACACGCCTAATACCTCAAACGGTGAATACGCCGACGAGAACAACCCTTATATTGTGCGTTATTCCGACGGTACAGACACAGAAAAGAACAGCTTGTTCGCGATTGGCAAGCCTACACTTGGTAATGGCAGATATTTAGGCACATTTTCAGCGGCTTTCGGTAGTGCAAATATTGCCGCGGCAATAGCCTCATATGCAGCCGGTAACGGCAACCTAGCACTTGGCGGTTATTCCGCATTATTCGGCTTACTTAACAAGGGCGCCTATGCCTCTCTTATCGGCGGCCGCAACAACGACGGTTTGCTCGCCGAGTTCGGTTTGTTGTCGGGCTTAAACAACAAGGTTAAAAGTCGCGCTGACGGCGGTGTTATCACAGGCTATAACAACATACTCGGTGGCCTTTACAGTGCAGTACTGGGGGGTAGTGAAAACGAGGTAAATGCTTTATGCTCCGTTATACTCGGCGGCACAAGCAATAAGGTTACCGAGTCGTTTTCTATAGCTTCGGGCAGGGGACTTTTGGCTCGCGGTCAGTCGCAAGCGGTATTCGGTCAATTCAATACGCCGAACGGTAACGATGTTCTCATTCTCGGGAACGGTACTTCCGACAGTGAAAGAAGTAACGCACTTGAGGTTGGCAAAGACGGTTCAATTGTATCTAAAGGGAAAGTGAGCGGTAAGAGCGTTGTAGCGCCGCTATTCGTCGGTGACCATAACGAAACCGTATTTAATTCATCGACAAATGAAGCAACGAACTTCTGCGGTATAGCAGGGGGGCAAATTGCCAAGTGTTATGCTATGTTGGGCGTAGCGTTAGGCTATAGCGTGCAAGCTGGCAAGAAAGAAAATAAAGAAAATCGCGACTGGAGCTTTTACGCGAATACAATCGGTTGCACCGCCTTTGGTTGGGGAACGCAAGCGTTGCACTCTCTTTCTTTTGCGGCAGGCTTGGGTAATAAAACCACAGCAAACAATCAAACATTGTTTGGCAAGTATACAAAAGTTGCAGAACATAGCCAAAGCACACCGCATGTGCTTACCGATACCGACACTCTTTTTGCTGTAGGTAACGGTAACAGTGATGTGAATCGCAGTAATGCTTTTGAGGTTTTGCACGACGGCACGGTAAAATCTGGCAAATCCACCACTGAAAGCAGCGACCCTAAAACGCTTGTTACAAAAGATTATCTTGACAATGGCTTTACCGAAAACGGCACCTGGACTCCCTATATTTACGGTTCCGAAATACTATATTACAATGCCAAATATTATAAATACGGCAGTCGGGTGAAAGTAATTGCCTCGATAGGCTTTAAGTACAGCGCAAATGTTCGGGCAGATATTATAAGTGGGCTACCTTATGCGGCAGACGGTTCTATCACTTGCGGAAGTGGCACATTGTACAGCGGAAACGGTCATATCATAGACCGCAACATTGCTTTTCTGCTCTCCGACAATATATTGTACGCGAATACACCGAACAAAGAGGGGCTGAACAAGTATTTGCAAGAAAAATACGAAGCCGCTGAAGGTGAAGCACATCTTGTTATAGAGGTAGATTATGAGATTAAATAAAGGAGTGTAAAAAAATGACAACAGAAAAAACCATTGATAGGTTGACAAAAGACAGCGTTAGCATAGCAACACGCAAATTCATCGAAGATGAAGGGCAAAAGCTTCAGGTTGGCGATGTACATCGCCAAGCATATGTTAATTCGGCTACAGGTCGCAACGATTTGTCGGAGAATGAAACCGAAGAGGTTAGCAAAACCGTGCTGAATTATTGGGGCGATACGCCGACCGTTGAGGAAATCAAGACAGAAATTGAAGTAACAGAGGGGGGCGACGAGAATGTCGGTTAAAAAGTATTCCCTGTCTCAGCAAGCCGATAAAAAAATAAGTAAACATTTTACCGTAGATGAATTTAAAGCACACGATTCAGGCAAGATAACGAGCGATACCGTAAAGGTTGATACCGAGCTGATAAAAAAGCTTGAAAAGTTTTTCAATTACGGCATCACAGCTGTGG
>CAZIEH010000030.1:0-13332 GCA_964538695.1 uncultured Eubacterium sp.
GTATGGCAGGTCTTTCACCCGATGCCGTTGTTGTTGTCGCGACTGTTCGCGCGCTTAAGATGCACGGCGGTATGGACAAAAAACAGCTTGGCGAAGAAAATATTGAGGCTCTCGGAAAGGGTGTTCCCAATCTTTTGCGCCATGTATCCAACATTAAAAATGTCTACGGTCTGCCCTGCGTTGTTGCGGTAAACCGTTTCCCGACGGATACCGATGCGGAAATCGAGTTTATTATCGACGAGTGCCGCAAGCTTGGTGTCAACACTGTTCTTTCAGATGTTTGGGCGAAAGGCGGCGAAGGCGGTGAAGAGCTTGCACGCGAGGTTGTACGCCTTTGCGAGGAGGAAAAAGCCGACTTTAGATTTGCTTACGAGCTTGACGGAAGTATCGAGGATAAAATTGAGGCAATTGTCAAAAAGGTATACGGCGGCGACGGCATAACCGTAACCCCCAATGCCAAAAAGCAGATTGCACAGCTTACCGCGCTCGGCTTTGACAAGCTTCCCGTTTGCGTTGCCAAAACACAGTACAGCTTTTCCGACGACCCGACAAAGCTCGGCGCACCAGACGGCTTTACGGTTACGGTTAAAAATGTAAAGGTTTCGGCAGGCGCAGGCTTTATAGTTGTTATGACAGGTGACATTTTAACAATGCCCGGTCTTCCGAAAGTACCTGCCGCAGAAAATATCGATGTCGACGAAAACGGCAAAATAACAGGCCTTTTCTAAAAAAAATTGCGATAATTATATAATGAATATCAAAAAAATCCTACGGTAGCCCCAGCTACCGTAGGATTTTTAAATGCTTAAAATATCAGCAACTTATTTAACCTTCTTGGAGACCTTATCGCTCCACGCAGAATAGTAATTTTTGCCGTCAACCCTTTTATATGTTCTTACCTGAACATAATATTTCTTGCCGGATTTAAGCTTTGTTTTGGTGTACGATGTAGTTGAAGTGTCGGTGATTTTTACCTTTTTCGCATTCTTCATACTGCTGCTTGTAGAATAGCGAATTTGATAACCACTGACCTGTGTCTTTTTCTTTGCCCATTTTATTGTAAGCGATTTTTTACCCGCTGTAACCTTTTCGACACTTGTCTTTCGCGGCAAGATTTTAAAGGTAACCTTTTTTGTGCCTTTGTACAAGCCCTTCATTTTCACCTTTACGGTGTATGTGCCGACATTCTTGCGTTTTTTCGGGTATGTTACAGTGTAATCCTTACCTGATTTAAGCTTTGTTCCGTCGGCGGCAGTTACAGTAACCTTGGGCGTTTTTGTCTTGCCGTTATATGAATATTCCGTGGTGCTGAGCTTTACTGATTTTACGGTGTATTTTCTGGCGGTATACACGGTTTGTTTAGGCTTTATAACGGTAACCTTTTTGCCGTCAACATAAAACGGGTCGTAGTTATCCGCCAAGCTTATACTTCTGTTAGAGGTGTTTTTAATGCTTATGAGATTGGGCATATCCTCAACCGCAGCTTCGCCAATGCTTTTTATAGTTGTTGGCAGTACAATATACTCGCACTTTGCATATCGCATTGCATCTATTGCAATGTCGGTTACACCCTCGGGGATTTTTACGGTCTTATCTTTTCTGCCTATCGGGTAATCGATAAGTGTTTTTTTATCTTTGCTGTATAACACGCCGTCGACTGACGAGAAAGCAATGTTTTTTGAAGAAACCGTAATTTTCGTTAATGCGGTACTGCCTGTAAACAGACCATAAGAGTTTGTATAGCCGCCTACACTGCTACCGCCGATGTACGCGGTTTTCAGCGATGTACACCGCGAAAAAACGCCTGCGTCGAAAAATGTCAGCTTATCGGGAACCTTGACGGTTGTGATTGAGGAACAGCCCGAAAAACATTCTTGGCAAAGCGCATAAAGACTGTCGGGCAGTGTGAAGTTTTGCAGTTTTTTGCAATCCCAAAATGCAAAATTGCCTATCGAACCGAGAGTGTTGCCGAAAGATACGGTTTTAAGATTTTTCAACTCGGCAAAAATATTCGAACCGATGTAGGTTATACCGTCTTTGATAACAATTTTATTTATGTTGTTCGAAAACGACTCCCACGGTTTTTTAAGTATGGTGTCATTGCCGTTGATTTCCGTGCGGTAATCGTTGGTTTCACCTGTGCCCGAAAGGGTCAGCGTACCCGAAGAGTAGCGCCATTTAACATTAGCGCCGCAACTGCCTGAGGTCGCCGCCGCGGATACATTAAATACGGACATAGGCACTGCACAAGCCATTAAAACAAGTGCGAGGGTAAAAGAGAGTATGCCTTTAAATTTTTTCATTCTAACCACCCTTTTCTTTTTGAGTACGGTAACAAAATGTTAAAAAATATATCGTCGCCGTTTACTTGATTATAGCATATATATCAGCGCATTGCAATATCAATAAATGAATTTTTATAAAATAACTTTGTCCGAACCGTTAGCATATAAAGCTCAAGCGAAATTGCGACAACCGTATTTGCGTTGCTGTTGCCGACAGTTAAATAATTACAAAGGCTCTGCTTAAACCTACTAAGCGGAGCCTTTAAAAATATTGTAAAAATTTGCGTGCGGATATTGACAAAAAACAACGAATGTGATATATTTATTTAAGTGAATCTTTAAGCACGATACAGAGATATCGGCAAGATTAAACGAATATATCGGTTCGGGGTTTTTATACCCTCGTTCTGTCGCGTTGTCTTGCCGTGGGCAGGGCTTTTTTTATGCCCGTGAAAGGATACTGAGATGGATAAGCTTAATGCAAAATTGGTTGGTTTCAACGATGCCACTGCGGCGGTGGCTTTTTTGTCGTCCGACACTAAGCTTAACAATGATAAATACACCGTTTTTCCCGGCTTTTGCGATGTGCATGTGCATTTTCGCGAGCCGGGTTTTTCGTACAAGGAAACCATAAAAAGCGGTAGCTTGGCGGCGGCTAACGGCGGCTATACTGCGGTATGTACAATGCCGAACCTTAACCCCGTACCCGATAATGCCGAAAGCTTAAATAAACAGCTTGAAATAATAAATCGCGACGCCGTTATAAATGTTTACCCATACGCCGCCATAACCGTGGGGCAAAACGGTGAACAGCTTTCGGACTTTGCGGCACTTGCGGAAAACGCAATTGCATTTTCCGACGACGGGCGCGGTGTGCAGTCTGCCGAGCTTATGCGACAGGCTATGCTGAAAGCGAAAGAGCTTGGAAAAATAATAGTCGCACATTGCGAGGATAACAATCTGCTTCACGGCGGCTACATACATAAAGGCATATATGCTGAAAGGTACTCTCATCGCGGCATTTGCAGTGAAAGCGAGTGGAAACCGATAGAGCGCGACTTACAGCTTGTTCGCGAAACAGGCTGTAAATACCACATTTGCCACATTTCGTGCAAGGAAAGTGTCGAGCTTATTCGCCGTGCAAAGCGCGAGGGACTTGATGTAACCTGTGAAACCGCACCGCACTATTTGTTACTTGACGAAAACGACCTGCAAGAAAACGGGCGTTTTAAAATGAACCCACCGCTACGCTCGCGCGAGGATAGGCTTGCGCTTATCGATGGCATTAAAGACGGTACGATTGATATGCTTGCAACAGACCACGCGCCGCACAGTGCAAAAGAAAAGTCAAAGGGTCTTGAAAAAAGCGCTTTCGGCGTGGTAGGGCTTGAAACCGCCTTTGCGGTTTCCTACACAGGTCTTGTTAAAACGGGTATTATATCACTTAGAAAGCTTGTTGAGCTGTTGGCAATCAATCCACGGCGAAGATTTAACATACCCCTTAACAACGATTTTACCGTTTGGCAGTTAGATGCCGAATACACCGTAAACCCCGACGAATTTTTATCGCAGGGGCGTGCGACACCGTTCGAGGGTGAAAAGGTGTTCGGAAAATGCATTACAACGGTTTGCAACGGCAAGCCGATTAACATTTAATTTTCGGGAGGAATTATTTATGGCAAAAAGAACAGACATTAAAAAAGTACTGATTATCGGTTCCGGTCCTATCGTTATCGGTCAGGCGGCAGAATTTGACTATGCAGGAACACAGGCGTGTCTTGCGCTTAAAGAAGAGGGTTACGAGGTTATTCTGTGCAACTCCAACCCTGCTACTATTATGACAGATACCTCAATTGCCGACAAGGTGTATATGGAGCCGCTTACACTTGAATACATTGCCAAAATACTGCGTTTTGAACGCCCCGATGCAATCGTTCCCGGCATTGGCGGTCAGACAGGTCTTAACCTTGCAATGCAACTGCAAAAGAAAGGCATCTTGGATGAATGTGGTGTCGAGCTTCTCGGAACATCGGGCGAAAGTATAGAGCGTGCCGAGGACAGAGAGCTGTTTAAGGAAATGTGCGAATCAATCGGCGAGCCTGTTATCCCGTCCGAAATAACCTATAATATCGACGAGGCAAAGAAAGCCGCAGAGGATATCGGCTACCCCGTAGTTTTGCGCCCTGCATTCACACTCGGCGGTACAGGCGGCGGCTTTGCAAATAATGAGGCAGAGCTTGTCGAAATCGGCTTGAACGCATTTAAGCTCTCTCCTGTTCATCAGGTTCTTATTGAAAAGAGCGTAAAAGGCTATAAAGAAATCGAGTTTGAGGTTATGCGCGACTCAAACGACAACGCCATAACAATTTGCGGTATGGAAAATATCGACCCCGTCGGTGTACATACGGGCGACAGTGCCGTCGTTGCGCCTATTTTGTCGCTTAACGACCACGACCTTAAAATGCTTAACAACAGCGCCATAAAAATTATTCGCGAGCTTAAAATAGAGGGCGGCTGTAATGTTCAGTTCGCGCTTAACCCCTATTCAAGCGAATATTACCTTATCGAGGTAAACCCGAGGGTTTCACGCTCGTCGGCACTTGCATCTAAAGCAAGCGGCTATCCCATAGCACGCGTTACCGCGAAAATCGCGCTTGGTATGGCGCTTGAGGATATTCCAGTAGCAGGCGGCACAGCGG
The DNA here is from genome assembly GCA_964538695.1 of uncultured Eubacterium sp. GTDB lineage: Bacteria > Bacillota > Clostridia > Oscillospirales > Acutalibacteraceae > UMGS1532. The sequence continues at coordinate 4,985 of CAZIEH010000030.1, forward strand.
CGACAGAGCCTTCACTTGACTATATCGTGGCAAAGTTCCCCCGTTTCCCGTTCGACAAGTTTGCAGACGCGCCCAACACACTCGGCACACAGATGAAAGCCACGGGCGAGGTTATGGGCATCGGCTCTACTTTAGAGGAATGTTTGCTTAAATCGGTTCGTTCACTTGAAACGGGCGTGTTCCACTTCCACATTGCGAAATTTGACGATATGTCGAACGAAGAAATTTTCGACTATTTGAAAGAATTTAAAGATGACAATATCTACGCTGTTTTCGAGCTGTTGCGCCGCGATGTTGATGTTGAAACACTGCACAAGGCAACTATGATTACACCCTTGTTCCTTGAATGTTTCAAAAATATTGTTGCTACCGAAAGACAGCTTAAAGCGAATAAAAACACAGAAGTGCTTAAAGCCGCAAAAATTGTAGGCTTTTCGGACAAATACATTGCGAAAGTATGGGATATGACCGAAAAAGCGGTTTATGAAATGCGCAAAGAAAATGGCATTACCCCCATTTTCAAAATGGTTGACACACTTCACACAGGTAAATATATTGCCTACCTATATTCATCATACACGGGTGAAAATGCATCGCGCCTTACAGATAAAAAGAAAATCGTAGTGCTTGGCGCAGGCCCGATAAGAATAGGTCAGGGTGTAGAGTTTGACTACTCTACCGTTCACGCAGTGCAGACAATTCGTCGTGCAGGCTATGAGGCAATTATAATAAACAACAACCCCGAAACTGTTTCTACCGATTACACCACCGCAGACAAGCTGTATTTCGAGCCGCTTACACCAGAAGATGTTATGGCGATAATTGACTTTGAACAGCCCGAGGGTGTTATAGCATCACTCGGCGGTCAAACCGCTATCAACCTTGCACAGCCGCTTATGGAGCGCGGTGTTAAGATAATCGGTACGGATTGCGCAGCTATCGAGCGTGCGGAAAACCGTGACAGCTTTGAAAAGATTTTGGAACAGCTTAACATTCCTCAGCCTAAGGGCAAGGCGGTAACAAAAATTGAAGACGGTGTCGCCGCCGCGGCGGAAATCGGCTACCCTGTGCTTGTTCGCCCCAGCTTTGTTTTGGGCGGCAGAGCTATGCAGATAGTTGCCGACGAGGCACAGCTTCGCCACTATCTTAAAACCGCTGTTGAGGTAGATGCAGATAAGCCCGTGCTTGTAGACAAGTACATACAGGGTAAAGAGGTTGAAGTTGATGCAATTTGCGACGGCAGAGATGTATTTATACCCGGTATTATGGAGCTTGTTGAAAGAACAGGTATCCACTCTGGCGACTCAATAAGCGTTTACCCCACCTTCAGCATTTCCGACAAGGTTAAGGGTACAATTCTGCAATATGCCAAAAAGTTAGGTCTCGGCATAGGCATAGTCGGTCTTTACAACATACAGTTCATTGTCGACCAAAACGATGATGTTTATATTATCGAGGTTAATCCGCGTTCATCGCGTACCGTGCCGTTCCTTTCGAAGTCGACAGGTTACAGCCTTGCGGATATAGCAACCGAGGTAATTTTGGGTAAATCACTTAAAGAGCAGGGTATTTTCGACATTTACCCCGAGGAGAAAAAGCGTTACTATGTAAAAGTGCCCGTATTCTCGTTCAACAAAATCAAGGGTCTTGATGCATACCTCTCACCCGAAATGAAATCGACAGGTGAAGCGATAGGCTATGATGACAAGCTTAACCGTGCGCTGTACAAGGCGTTGCAGGCATCGGGTACTCGCTTGCAGAACTACGGCTCGGTTTTCGCAACCATTGCCGATAAGGATAAGGAGGAGGCACTGCCTCTTATAAGGCGTTTTTACAACCTCGGCTTTAACATTCTTGCAACAGAGGGTACCGCAAGCTATCTGAAAGAACACGGTATTCGCACACATATCCTTGAAAAAATCAGTAATGGCAGTGACGAAATCGCCGATACAATCAGGCAGGGTCACATTGCGTATGTTATCAACACACGCGACATCGGTGCATCTACGCAGGCAAGCGACGGTCAGAAAATTCGCCGTCTTGCAACCGAAAACAATGTTACCATATTCACATCCTTGGATACTGTTCGTGTGTTGCTTGATGTTTTAGAGGAAACCACCCTTACAATATCCACAATAGATTCATAATATAGGAGTTTTTAAATGAAACAGGGACTTTTCACGGTTACCGAAAACACACCCCTTACCGACAGCGTATACAAAATGTGTCTAAAGGGTGATACCTCGGCAATAACCGCTTGCGGACAGTTTGTCAACATACTGCTTGACGGTCTGTATCTGCGCCGCCCGATATCGGTTTGCGATGTTGAGGGCAACATTCTGACCCTTATTTACAAGGTGGTCGGCAAGGGTACCGAAAAGCTGGCAAAAATGCCGCTTGGCACAGTGCTTGACCTGCTAACGGGGCTCGGCAACGGCTATGACCTATCCGTTTCGGGCGAAAAACCGCTGTTGCTTGGCGGCGGCGTGGGTGTTCCACCGCTTTATATGCTTGCAAAGCAGCTTGTAAAATGCGGCAAGCAGGTCAGTGTTATACTTGGCTTTAACACAGTGGACGAGGTGTTTTACGAGCAGGAATTTAAAAAGCTTGGCTGTGATGTCACGGTTACGACAGTTGACGGCAGCTATGGTACAAAGGGCTTTGTTACAGATGCCTACCCTGCCGATTACAGCTACTTTTACACCTGCGGCCCCGAACCTATGCTGAAAGCAATACACAAAACCGCCGCGACCGACGGTCAAATGAGCTTTGAGGAGCGAATGGGCTGTGGCTTTGGTGCTTGTATGGGCTGTTCATGCAAAACAATTACGAGCTACAAACGCATTTGCAAAGACGGCCCCGTTATGAAAAAGGAGGAAGTGCTGTGGTAGATTTAGGTGTTGACCTTTGCGGTATAAAGCTCGATAACCCCGTAATACCCGCATCGGGCACATTTGGCTTTGGTTATGAATTTGCCGAGCTGTACGATATAAACTGCCTTGGAACCTTCTCTTTCAAGGGTACAACCAAGGATGCGCGTTTCGGCAACCCCACACCCCGTATTGCGGAGTGTACCGCAGGTATGATAAATGCCGTCGGCTTGCAAAACCCGGGTGTCGAAAAGGTAATTTCGCAAGAACTGCCGCGCCTTGAAAAGTGCTTTAACAAAAAGGTTATGGCGAATGTCAGCGGCTTTTCGGTCGAGGATTACGCATATACCTGCGAACAGCTTGATAAGCAAGAAATAGTCGGCTGGCTTGAGGTTAATGTTAGCTGTCCCAATGTACACGGCGGCGGTATGAGCTTCGGCACAGACCCGTCTGCCGCGGCAGAGGTCGTGTCCGCCGTAAAAAAGGTCACGACAAAACCTGTTATAGTTAAGTTGTCGCCGAATGTTACCGATATTGTTGCAATTGCAAAGGCGTGTGAAAGCGCAGGCGCAGACGGCATAAGCCTTATAAACACAATGCTTGGTATGCGCATAAATTTGAAAACAAAAAAGCCGATTATAGCAAACACTATGGGTGGCTTTTCCGGGCCTGCGATATTCCCTGTTGCCGTCAGAATGGTGTATCAGGTAGCAAACGCCGTAAATGTACCCGTTATAGGTATGGGCGGTGTTTCGTCGGCAGAGGATGTTATTGAAATGATGCTTGCGGGCGCGACGGCTGTAGAGGTAGGTGCGGCAAACCTTGTAAACCCGTATGCCTGCCGTGACATTATAAACGAACTGCCGCAGGTTATGAAAAAATACGGCATAAACAAGCTTGCCGATATTATTGGAGGAGTTAATAATGGGTAAAGATGTAATTATCGCTTGCGATTTCGAAAGCGCAGAAAAAACCTTTGCTTTTCTTGATTTGTTTAAAGAGGAAAAGCCGTTTGTTAAAATAGGTATGGAGCTTTTCTATGCCGAGGGTCCGTCAATCGTTAAGGAAATTAAACGCCGAGGTCACAAAATTTTTCTTGACCTAAAGCTACACGATATTCCCAACACCGTTAAAAAGGCGATGGCTGTGCTTTCGCACCTTGATGTTGATATCTGCAATCTTCACGCAGGCGGTACCGTTAATATGATGACCGCAGCTTTAGAAGGACTTACAAGACCCGACGGCACAAGACCCCTGCTTATCGCGGTAACACAGCTTACCTCGACCAACCAAGAAAGTATGGAGCAGGATTTGCTTATAAAAGAGCCAATCGACAAGGTCGTTATGCACTATGCCGCAAATGCGAAAAAGGCAGGTCTTGACGGTGTTGTTTGCTCGCCGCTTGAAGCGGGCAAGGTTCACGACATATGCGGCAACGACTTTTTGACCGTTACCCCCGGTGTGCGTTTTGCAGACGGCGATGTTGGTGACCAAAAGCGCGTTATGACCCCTGCCGAGGCTAACAAAATCGGCTCTGACTATATAGTGGTCGGAAGACCCATAACCGCCGCCGATGACCCCGTTGCGGCGTACAGAAGATGTGTCAACGAATTTGTAGGTTAAAAGGAGTACTTGAAATGGAAAGCTATAAACACGAATTTATTGAGTTTTTGGAAAATGCAGGCGTACTGAAATTCGGCGATTTTACCGCAAAATCGGGCAGAAAAATCCCCTACTTTATAAATGCGGGCGAAATTAAAACAGGCGCACAAATTTCAAAGCTCGGTCAGTTTTACGCAAAGGCATATGCCGAAAAGCTAGGTAACAAAAAGGCTGTGCTTTACGGCCCTGCTTACAAGGGTATTCCCATTGCCGTTTCGGTTGCTTGCGCTATGTCCGAAAACGGGCTTGATGTTCCCTTCTTCTTCAACCGTAAAGAGGAAAAGGATCACGGCGAGGGCGGCGTTTTTGTCGGCTACAAGCCGCAGAACGGCGAAGAAGTGGTTATTGTAGAGGATGTTATAACCGCAGGCACGGCTATCAGAGAAAGTATGTCAGTTCTCTCGTCGCTTGACGGTGTTAAGGTTGCCGCCGTTTTTGTAATGGTTGACCGCAAGGAAAAGGGTCTTACCGAAAAATCCGCCATGGCTGAAATAAGCGACCAATTTGGTTTTCCCGTATACTCGGTAGTCGATGTTTACGATATTATAGAGTATCTTGAGGAAGACGAGAAAAATCGCGAAAATGTCGAAAGAATTAAAAATTATCTTGCCGTAAACGGTGCGAAAGCATAAAAGAAGGTTGAAGTATGAGAAGTCTTATTGATATTTGCGATTTGTCGGTAGCCGAAATTGCCGAACTTACCGATACCGCGCTGGATATTATCGAAAATCCGTCAAAATATGCCGAGGCTTGCCACGGCAAAAAGCTTGCGACGCTGTTTTTCGAACCGTCGACAAGAACAAGGCTCAGCTTTGAGTCGGCGATGTATGAGCTTGGCGGCAATGTTATAGGCTTTTCCGCTGCGCAAAATTCGTCGGCATCGAAAGGTGAAAGCGTTGCCGACACCGCGAAAACCGTCAGCTGTTATGCCGATATCATCGCAATGCGCCACCCGAAGGAGGGTGCGGCTCTTGTTGCGGCAAACAACGCAACCTCACCCGTTATTAACGCAGGCGACGGCGGTCACTGCCACCCAACACAAACACTTGCCGATTTGCTTACCATTCGCCGCGAAAAGGGTCGCTTTGACAATTTGACCGTAGGCTTTTGCGGCGACTTGAAATTCGGGCGCACGGTACATTCGCTGATAACCGCACTTAGCCGATACAGCGGTATAAAATTTGTGCTTATTTCACCCGAGGAGCTTAAACTGCCGAGCTATGTCAAGAAAGATATTATTGCGAAAAACAACATTCCGTATGTGCAAACAACCGACCTTGAGGAGGTTATGCCACAGCTTGACATATTGTATATGACCCGTGTACAGCGCGAACGCTTTTTCAACGAGGAGGATTATTTGCGTCTGCGCGACAGCTATATACTTACACCGCAAAAGCTGAAAACCGCCAAAGCCGACCTTGCCATTATGCACCCACTGCCGCGCGTAAACGAAATAAGTGTTGCGATAGACGACGACCCGAGAGCGTGCTATTTCAAGCAGGTATTAAACGGCAAATATATGCGTATGGCACTTATACTTAAGCTTTTAAGAGAGGCGGGTAAAATATGAATATAGACTCGATAACCAACGGTGTTGTAATAGACCATATTACCGCAGGACGCGCAATGAAGCTTTTTGAGCTTTTGCAGTTAGATGCTCTTAACGCCTCTGTCGCGATTATAAAAAATGTACCGAGTAAGAAAATGGGCAAAAAGGATATTATCAAAATTGATGCCGATATTCAGCTTGATTTTGATGTTATAGGCTATGTTGACCCTGCCGCAACGGTTAATATAATAAAAAACGGCGTGCTTGCACAAAAGCGCAGTATAGGCACACCGACAACGCTGACAAATGTCATTAAATGCAAAAATCCGCGTTGCATAACCTCTTGCGAGCAAGAGCTGAACCATATTTTCAAGCTTACAGACGTTGAAAACAAGGTTTACCGTTGTATTTATTGCGAAACAAAAGCTAACTAAAAAAGCGGCTGTAAAAAACTTTCGGTTTTTTACAGCCGCTTTTTTAATAATTTCTGTAATCGTGATTTTCTATTTCAAGTCCCAAAGCCTCGGCAATAACAGGCGCAAAGCGCTGTGCCATACGGTAAAAGCCTATGTCGTTGGGGTGACAGCCGTCCTGCGTACAGCTACGGTAATAATCACCGTTAAACAGCGTTTTACCGTCGATAAACCACACATTTTTGTCACCCTGCGACACCGCATAATCATATGTTGCACGAATAATCGCAATACGCTTGTCGTTGTTTTCGGGTTCTGTCCAATAATCAGGGCGTGTCAACATAATGTACGGAATGTCAGGCTTAATTTCCCTTACCGTTTTGTACATTTTTAAATGCGTTTGTTCAAGATAACCGTTTTCATACGCATTGTGGTCGTAATCCGAAACGAAAACCGAGATATCCAAATTTGCAAGATGTTTTACAAGTGGCGTTTCTGCCTTACAGCTGCCCGAAAAGCCCATATTAAGGTAATTAAGGTTAAATCTTTGCGAAATCATAGCCTCGTATGTCATACCGGGGCGAGATGCAAACGCACCGTGTGTAATTGATGAACCGTAGAAAAGCACGGGCTTTTCATTGATGTATTTTTCACCGTGGCAAAGCTGTGATCCCTCATCTATACCTAACCTAAAGCTTTTAATTTTGGCGAAGCATGGAAAGTTCAGGGTATATGCGGTCATCGTACCTGCGGTAGTGACATCTGCCGAAAATTCGCCGTTTTTTATAAATCCCACGGTATTTCTGAATGCCCCGGCAAAAATTTCAACACCGTTTTCCATTTTGTACAGGTCAAAACCGAAGTCCCAATCCGTTTCGCAATCTATGCTGATATATATTTTCTTTGAATCGGTTTTAAAGCGTATTCTGCCGCCCGCCGACATTTGACAATTTTCCGCAACGCCGTCATTTGACTGCTTTGCGATATCCTGCGGCAACCGCGTAAAATCCGTTTCCGAAATACCGTATATATCGAAATTTCCACTGTTAAAATCGTACCATATAACAGACATAGCAATTCTCCTAAAAAAAGGGGCGCCGAAACAGCGCCCCATAAATTTTACTGTTTTTTCGCAATAGCCTTTTCAGCCGCCGCAACAATGTCCTTTGCACGAAGACCAAACTCATCAAGCAGGTCGTTTGCAGGGCCGGATTTACCAAAGGTATCCTTAACGCCAACCTTAACAACGGGAACGGGACAGCTTTCGGCAAGAACATCGCAAACCGCCGAGCCAAGACCGCCGATAACAGAATGTTCCTCGGCAGTGACAACCGCGCCTGTTTCTTTCGCCGCTTTAATAACGATTTCCTCGTCCAACGGCTTAATGGTATGAATGTTGATAATGCGTGCGGAAATACCCTTTTCGGCAAGCATATCGTACGCCTGCAACGCCTCGTTCACCATAAGACCCGTTGCAATAACGGTAACATCGCTACCGTCTTTAAGCTGTACACCCTTGCCGATTTCAAAATCAGCACTTTCATCGGTAACGATAGGCAGTGCAAGTCTGCCGAAACGAATGTAGCAGGGACCGTCAAGCTGAAGTGCGGCAAAGACCGCTTTTTCAGCCTCGGCGGCATCAGCGGGATTGATAACCGTCATATTGGGGATTGTGCGCATAAGTGCGATATCCTCACAGCACTGGTGTGTTGCGCCGTCCTCACCGACAGAGATGCCTGCGTGTGTTGCGCCGATTATTACGGGCAGGTTGGGATATGCAACAGAGTTGCGAACCTGCTCGAAAGCGCGACCTGCGGCGAACATTGCAAACGAGCTTGCAAAAACGCGCTTACC
>CAZIEH010000031.1:0-13226 GCA_964538695.1 uncultured Eubacterium sp.
CCGTATAAAAATAACGAACCGACAGTCGATAATTGTATCAACTGTCGGTTCTGCTTTGGTGCGGGTGACAGGACTTGAACCTGCACGGTTGCCCACTAGTTCCTAAGACTAGCGTGTCTGCCATTCCACCACACCCGCACATATTTTACAGTCGGTTTTTAATCGACAGTATTACTATCATACAGCAAAAGCCAAAAGCCGCAATACTTTTGCTAACGCCGTGAGGTTATTATACCGCAAAAACGACAAGTCGCAAGACTTGTTTTTCGGCAACGCCGAAAAGGATATGCGAAAGCATATTCTTTTGTGATTCAATGTTCTCTCAGGCGTCGAAAGGCTTGGATTACAAGGATTTCGCTAACGCCGTGAGGTTATTATACCACGCACTGCGTTGAAATGCAAGAGTAAAGTGACTTTTTTTATTTATGTGCGGTTGACAAACAAAATACCGTATATTATTATTATATTGTAGCTTGATATTTTTACGAAAAAACGGTCAACAATATACACACTGCATTTGCTTTGCGGCTGTACGCGTGCGTTATTGCCGTTTTATGCCTGATTTTTGCGAGTATTACCGAAATTCAAGGAGGTAACCCGATGAAGCCTACGCTGTACATTATAATCCCCTGCTATAACGAGCAGGAGGTTTTGCCGATAACCGCGCCTATGTTTTTGGCTCAGCTTGAAAAAATGACAACCGCAGGGCTTGTTGCCGATGGCAGTAAAATTATGTTCGTCAACGACGGAAGTCGCGACAAAACTTGGGATATAATAAAATCGCTTTCGGCGCAGGATAAGCGGTTTATCGGTATTTCGCAAAGTCGCAATCGCGGTCATCAAAACGCCGTGCTTGCAGGCTTGATGGAGGCAAAAAGCCGCTGTGACATAACAATATCTATCGATTGTGATGCGCAGGATGACATAAGCGCAACGGAAAATATGATAAAAGAGTATTTAAGCGGCAGCGAGGTCGTGTACGGTGTGCGCAAAAAGCGCGACACTGACTCGTTTTTCAAGCGTTTCACTGCCGAGGCTTTTTACAAGCTTTTAAACCTTATGGGTGCCGAGGTCGTTTTCAACCACGCCGATTACAGACTTATTTCGGCAAGAGTTTTGAAAGAGCTTGCCGATTTTAAGGAAACCAACCTGTTTTTGCGCGGTATAGTTCCGCTTGTCGGCTTTAAATCGAGCAATGTTTACTACGACAGAAGTGAGCGTGTGGCAGGTAAAAGTCACTATCCGCTTAAAAATATGCTGTCGCTTGCCATCGACGGCATTACAAGCCTTTCGGTAAAGCCGTTGCACATAATTTCCACATTCGGAATAATTATATCCGCAATAAGCTTTATAGGTGTGCTTTGGGCGATTATTACAAGCCTTTCGGGCTCTACGGTTGCAGGCTGGGCAAGTATGGTTTGCATAATCTGCTTTGTCAGCGGTATACAGCTTATAAGCCTTGGCGTAATAGGCGAATACATCGGTAAAATTTATACCGAAGTAAAGCACCGTCCGCGGTATATAATAAGCGAGCGTGTCGGGTGTGAGGACGGAGCAGAGCAAGATGAAAACGATTAAATTACCCGAAAATATCAAGGCTTTTTTGCTGTATGTCATAGTCGGCGGCATTGCGACCGTTGCCGAGTGGGCTGTGTTTTATGTTTTAAACTTTTTTGTTTTTTACACGGCGGCGACGGCTATTGCATATATAATCTCCACCTTTGTAAACTGGCTTGCGGGCAGGCTTTTGGTTTTTAAAAAGCGTGAAAAAGGCAATGCTTTCGGTGAAATAGTCGCCGTATATTCGACAAGTGCAGTCGGACTTTTGCTGAACCTTGGCATAATGTTCCTGCTTGTAAACCTTGCCGATGTTAATGCGATGCTTGCAAAAATGCTTGCCACGGGTATTGTGTTTTTCTTTAATTTTGCCGTCAGAAAATTTTTTATTTACAAATAACTGTTCCCGACTGCCGAGCGCGTTTTCAGCAGTCGGTATTATTTTGCAAAAAATGTCGTATAATGCTAATTTTTTCTTGCTATATACTGTAATGTATGGTAAAATAGTTTTGCTTGGTGTCATTACGGCATCGGACACCCCCAAAATCAGGCGGCAGCAAAGCGACCGCCGAAAGTAAGGAGAATTTTATGGAAAACAAAAACGAGTTTAAGCCATATATTCCCGCGGAAAAGGTAACTGCCGAGTTCACGGTTGTTTCGGTTCTTATGGGTATTATACTGGCGGTAGTCTTCGGTACGGCGAACGCCTACCTCGGTCTAAAGGTCGGTATGACGGTATCGGCATCTATACCGGCGGCGGTTATCGCAATGGGCGTTATTCGCGTAATTATGCGCCGTAATTCTATACTTGAAAGTAACATTGTGCAGACAATCGGCTCTGCCGGTGAGTCACTTGCGGCAGGTGCCATTTTCACACTTCCCGCGCTGTTCCTGTGGGCTTCCGAAGGTAAAATGGACAAGCCTAACCTTGTCGAAATTACGCTTATTGCCCTTATCGGCGGCGTTTTGGGTGTATTGTTTATGATACCCCTGCGCAACGCACTTATTGTTAAAGAGCATGGCACCTTGCCCTATCCCGAGGGTACAGCCTGTGCCGAGGTCTTGCTTGCTGGCGAGCAGGGCGGCGCAAGTGCCTCTACCGTATTTGCAGGTATGGGTCTTGCCGCGGCTTTTAAATTTATTATAGACGGTCTTAAAGTGGTTTCGGGTGAAATTTCTGCAAGCGTAAAGGGCTTTGCAGGTGAAATAGGAACACAGATTTACCCTGCCGTTATGAGTGTCGGCTATATCTGCGGTCCTCGCATTTCGTCATATATGTTCTCGGGCAGTGTTGTAAGCTGGCTTGTTCTTATTCCGCTTATCGTGCTTTTCGGCGGCGAAACTATACTTAACCCAGGTACAGAGCCTATTGCAAAAATGTTTGCCGACGGCGGTGCAAGTGCGATTTGGGGCACCTATATCCGCTATATCGGCGCAGGTGCGCTTGCGGCAGGCGGTATCATAAGCCTTGTAAAATCATTGCCGATGATTGTAAAAACCTTCAGCGGTGCTATAAAGGGTATGACATCTGCCGGTGCGACAGACAACAGCCGTACCGCGCGCGACATTAACATAAAGGTTGTTATCATTGCCATTTTGGCAATCGCATTGTTAATTTGGCTTATCCCTGCTATCCCCGTTTCACCTATCGGCGCACTTATAATAGTTGTTTTCGGCTTTTTCTTTGCCACGGTTTCGTCGCGAATGGTCGGCTTGGTAGGTAGCAGTAACAACCCTGTTTCGGGTATGGCAATAGCAACCGTTTTAATTGCAACCATCATTCTTAAAGCAACAGGTGCAAGCGGCATTTCTGGTATGGCAAGTGCAATTGCAATCGGCTCGGTAATCTGCATCGTTGCCGCTATTGCAGGCGATACCTCGCAGGACCTTAAAACAGGCTATATTCTCGGTGCAACGCCCAAGAAACAGCAAATCGGCGAGCTTTTGGGTGTTGTTGCGGCGGCTCTTGCCATAGGCGGTACGCTTTATCTTCTTGATACTGCGTTCGGCTTTGGCGAAAACGGTCTTGCCGCACCGCAGGCAACCCTTATGAAACTTATTATCGAGGGCGTTATGGGCGGTAATCTGCCCTGGGGTCTTGTATTTACAGGCGCATTTATCGCAGTTGCGGTAGAGCTGATAGGTATACCCGTACTGCCATTTGCAATCGGTGTTTATTTGCCGATACAGCTTAACGCTTGCATTATGGTCGGCGGTATAATTCGCCTTGTTTTCGACAAGATGAAACGCGAAAAAGAAGAAAAAGATGCCATTATCAACGACGGTATTCTGTTTTGCAGCGGTATGATTGCAGGCGAGGGTCTTGTAGGTATACTGCTTGCGGTATTCGCCGTATTCGGTATAGATAAAGCAATCGACCTTTCGGCACGCTTCGGCATACCCACGGGTGTGGCAAACATCGGCGGTCTTGTACTGTTTGCAATCATCATTCTTTGCGTTTTGAAATTCACTGTTTGGAAAAAGCGGACTAAGAAAAATGAAGAATAAACAAAATTCCAATGAGAATTACCTTGAAAAAGTGCCCGTAATAAAGCGTGATTTAAAGTGGAGCGAAAGCGACGGCAAGGTCACGCTTGAAAAAGAAAACAGGGGCATTGCAAACCGCATTGCGCAAAAGCTGCTTAAAAAGCCGCGTGTAAGCTATATTCATCTTGATGAAACAGGCAGCTTTATATGGCAACAAATCGACGGCGAAAGGGATATCGTCGCAATCGGCGAGGCGGTTAAAGCGCAGTTCGGCGAAAAAGCCGAGCCGCTTTACGAGCGTTTGGCGCAGTATATTAAAACGCTTGAACACTACGGATTTGCGGAATTTGTCGAAAAGCAAGAAAAAGCTTGACCTTTTTCGGCAAACGGATTATAATGTATATGCTTGCTCGGATGGCAAATCATTCGTAGGAAATGATGGGCCGGATAAGGCACAGGCTGAAACGCCTGCACTTTGTCCGGCTCTTTTTATTTGCAGTAAAAGAAAGGATGTAAGCATTATGAAACAAAGCATTGCGCTTTCCGACAAATTCAATTACCGAAGGCTTATGCGCTTTACCGCACCGTCGATAATTATGATGGTGTTTACCTCGGTTTATGGTGTGGTTGATGGCTTTTTTGTTTCGAATTTTGTCGGCAAAACGCCCTTTACGGCGGTAAACTTTATAATGCCGTTTTTAATGATACTCGGCTCGATAGGCTTTATGTTCGGAACGGGTGGCAGTGCGCTTATTGCAAAAGCCTTCGGTGAGGGCGAAACCGAAAAGGCAAATCGAATTTTTTCACTTATCATATACACATCAGCCGCCTGCGGCGTAATACTTGCGGTGCTTGGCATAATATTTATTCGCCCGTTTGCGGCGGCACTGGGTGCAGAGGGCAGTATGCTTGACGACTGCGTTATCTATGGCAGAATAATACTTTCGGCACTGCCTGCGTATATACTTCAGTTCGAATTTCAATGTCTTTTTTCGACCGCAGGTAAGCCGACACTCGGTCTTGTTGTAACCGTTGCGGCAGGCGTTTCCAATATGGTGCTTGATGCCCTGCTTGTTGCGGTGTTCCCGTTCGGCCTTGTCGGTGCGGCGGCGGCGACCGCAATAAGTCAATGTGTCGGCGGAATTATACCGATATTTTACTTTGCCTGTAAAAACGGCAGTGATTTGCGCCTAGGCAAAACGCACCTTGACACACGCGCGCTCGGACAAACTACACTAAACGGCTCGTCAGAGCTTATGAGCAATATTTCAATGAGCATTGTAAGTATGCTTTACAACACTCAGCTGCTTAAATACGCAGGGCAAGACGGTGTTGCCGCGTACGGCGTGCTGATGTATGTAAGTATGATTTTCCAAGCGGTGTTTATAGGCTATTCCACAGGTACCGCGCCCGTTATAGGCTATCGATACGGTGCGCAAAATCATAAAGAGCTGAAAGACCTGCTTAAAAAAAGTATAATTATAATCGGCATTTTCGCCTTTATTATGTTTGCCGCCGCGCAAATCCTTGCAAAGCCGCTTTCGGTGCTGTTTGTGGGCTATGACGACGGATTACTTAAAATAACCGTTCGCGCTTTTGCGATTTTTGCGTTTTCATTCCTGTTTTCGGGCTTTGCCATTTTCGGCTCGTCTTTCTTTACAGCGCTGAACAACGGCCCCGTATCTGCGGCGATTTCATTTCTAAGAACACTTGTGTTCCAAATATCCGCCGTGCTTATATTCCCGCTTATCTGGGGTGTCGACGGCATATGGTTTTCTATTGTCGCCGCAGAGCTTATGGCGGTTGCGGTAACACTTTTGTTCTTGAAAATCAACCGTAAAAAATATCATTATTGACAAGCTTTTAAAAAATCGGTACATAAAAACGCCGCAGTCGAATTAGGGTTCGACTGTGGCGTTTTTTATAATTCGTTTTAAAGCTTTGACAGCAAATCCACAAGAACCGCAAACAGCTTTTCGGTTGAAGAAATTGAAAGCTTTTCGGCGGTGGTGTGAACATCGTACAGTGCAGGTCCGACAGAGATACAGTCAAGCCCTTTTATCGCCGCAGAAAATACACCACATTCAAGCCCTGCGTGAATGGCGGCGACGGTACATTCCTTGCCGCTGTGCGCCTTGTAGATGTCACAATAAAGCTTGCAAAGCTCGGAATTATCATTAAATTCCCACGGCGGATAGTAACCGTCGGTCTTGTGCGGAATATCAAGCTTGTCGAAAATTGTCGCAAGCCGCTTTTCAAGATATTCCATTGCCGACTCTTTATTACTGCGCAAAGAAATGCACAGCTTTACCGAGCTTTCGGCTGTTTCAAGTATACCGAGGTTCAGCGAGGTTTCAACCAAGCCGTCGATTTCAGCGCTCATTTGCGTAACACCGTTCGGTACACTCATCAGCAAATACAACAGCTTTTCGGTAACTGTATCCGTAAATACCGCAAATTCGCCCTGTGTCGGTTCGGAAATATCAAGGCAAAAATCGGGTTCGCGGTGCTTTATCTCTTTTTTTACGGTTTCGGCGCACTCTGCAACCGCGGCGCAAAGCTTGCCATAATCTGCCGTAACCACAACCGTGTCACAAGCGTTGGGAATGGCATTTGCCTTGTTGCCGCCGTTAATTTCGGCGATTTCAAAATCGCATTTTTCTTTTGCGGCATCTAAAATTCTGCCCATAAGCAGTGCGGCGTTTACCCTGCCGCTGTTAATTTCCACGCCCGAATGACCGCCAAGCAGTCCCGAAAGGGAAATTTTCGCCTTAACGCCGTTTACGGTCTTTCTTTCAAGCGGTATTTCTGCGGTAAAATCACGACCGCCTGCGCACGAAACGGTGACAGTCGCCTCCTCCTCGGAATCGATATTTATCATTTTTTTGCCGCCGAGCAAAGACATATCAAGCTGTAATGCGCCAAGCATACCAACCTCTTCATCAACAGTGAAAACTGCCTCGATAGAAGGGTGCGCATAGCTTTCGCTTTCAAGAAGGGCAAAAATCATTGCAACCGCAACGCCGTTATCCGCACCGAGGGTTGTTCCGTCCGCCTTTATAAAATCGCCGTCGGTATAAAAGGTAATGCCCTCTTTTTCAAAATCTATTTCCTTTTCGGCGATTTTTTGACAAACAATATCCAAATGCCCCTGCAAAATAACGGTATCGCCGTTTTCGTGACCGACAGTCGCCGCCTTGTAAATTACAACATTGTCGGCACTGTCGCGTAAATAGCGCAGTCCGTGCGACTTTGCAAAGCTTTCACAGTAGTCTGCAATGCCCTTCATATTGCCCGAGCCACGCGGAATTTTGCTTATTTCGCCGAAATAATGAAACACGCGCGATGTGTCGATTTTTTGTTGGTTACTCATTTTCTATGCATCCTCCGTAATCAGATTGGAAAATTTGTTAAACATCGCCGTCAGCGGCTTGCCGATTTTCACAAGCAGCTTTTCGACAGCTTGGTTTATTTTAAGAATTTTAAAAAGCTTTATTCGCAACAGCTCTAAGCCTACGCAGATAACGAAAATTACAACACCTATTGCCAAAACCGCAGGCACAGCTGTGTGTACGGGGAAATCGGCGACAGGCGTAAAAAGCGAAAACAGCACACCGCGAATAACACTATGCTCGTGTATTAAATAAACGCCGAAAGCGGCAGGTGCAAAAAGCGATATTGCTTTTTCGCCGCGTTTGCCGAAACGCATATTGCAAAACATTGCAAAAAACGCCAATGCGTTTAAAAGCACCGTGGGTGAGGTGTAAGAAATGAAAATATTTTGCAGCTCTCCGCCGCTTATTTTGCACAGGAATGTAACGGCGGTGGAAATAACAATAACCGCCGCACAGTACCGTTTTTTGATTTTTGCGGTCATATTGCACTTTTTAATCAGCGCGCCGACGACATATAAAACCGCAAGCCAAGCAAAGCTGTAACCACCCTGCATTTTAAATGGCTGAGTGCGAAATTCGCAAATGACGAACAAGACAAAAAGGGTCAAAAGCAGTAGTGCAGACTGCCTTTTGTTCAGCGCGCGAGTAAGCTTTAGTAAAAACGGGGCAATAAAATAAAGCGCGGTATACGCCGTAAAGTACCAATATACCTTTGACAGCACAGGTGTGGCGAATTTCAGTGCGTTTTCAAGCGAAAAATCCGCAATGCCGCAGGCGACACCGAAAATATAAAGCAAAAACGACCAAAAGAAAACCCCCAGCCAAAGCGAAGAGTATTTTTTGAAGTTGTACGGTCGCTCTTGTTCGCGGTAGGCAACAAAGCCGCTTATGACGGCGTAACAGTCTACCGCACAGTAGGCAACGATTTCGATAAGCCAAGCTGCGGAAAATGTTGTGCCGTCGGCATTGTTTAAAATTTCGCCGTGTCCCAAAATGTGCAGTAAAACGACGAAATACATAGATAACAGCCGCAACGCGTCTATGCCGTAATTTCGTTTTACCGAGGTAATACTTGCGTTGATAAAAACACCCTCTTACATTAACGGTATTATTATATAGCAATTTACGGTATTTATCAAGTATCGGGGAATAAAAAAACCGAGGTAACGCGTGATGCGAAACCTCGGTCAATTTGCACAATGATTAAACAGCGCGAGTAACTTTACCCGAACGCAGGCAACGGGTGCAGGCGTTTATACGACGGGGCGAACCGTCAACAATAGCCTTAACGCGTTGTACATTGGGCTTCCAAGTTCTGTTAGAACGTCTGTGCGAGTGAGATACCTTGATACCGAAACGGATTTCTTTGCTGCAGATGTCACACTTTGCCATGAGTCTGCACCTCCTTGTTTTAATTCATTACATAACAGATAATATGATAACAGATATTGCGCCAAAATGCAAGTGTTTTTTTAAAATTTTTTCGCATTGTTAAAAAAGCGTTGTATTTTGCGCCTTTGAGTGATATACTATGCTTTGGTACGGCAGGCATTTTTTCGTCTGTCAATCTGCAAAAAATATTCTGAACGGGGTATGCTTTATGATACAGAAAATCAACAACAACAGTGTATACATTTCGGTTGATACGCACGGTTCCGAGCTACGCTCGCTTTGTGATGTACACGGGGTAGAGCATCTTTGGCAGGGTGGTGACAAATGGCTCGGTCAGTCACCCGTGATTTTCCCGATTGTCAGCAAAACGCAAAACGGAAACTACATATATGACGGTAAGGAATATACAATGCCATTGCACGGCTTTGCCGCATCAAGCGATTTTAAGGTTGCGGAAAAGCGCAGTGACCTTTTGGTTTTACGCCTGACGGATAACGCGAAAACGCGCGAGATGTATCCTTTTAAATTTACTCTTGATATGCGTTATGAATTGCACGACAATTCGCTTACCGTTCGCTATGTCGTTACCAACAACGACGAAAAGCCTATGCCCTTTGCATTGGGCGGTCACCCCGGTTTTCGTGTTCCGCTTGAAGAAGATGAAAAATTCGAAGATTACTATCTTAAATTCGATTCTGCCGAAAATGTTACCCTTATGCTTAAACGCATAGGAACCGAGGGCGAAAAGAAGCCCGTGGTTTTTCTTGACGGTACCGACCGTTGGCAGTTACAGCACGATATATTCCACTGCGGTGTGTTGGTGCTTGACAACCTTAAAAGCCGCGGTGTAAATTTGTGCTCGTCGGTTTCGGGCAGGGGACTGCGTATGGAGTACGAGGATTTCGACATTCTTTCGGTTTGGCAACAAAACGATGCCGACTTTTTGTGTCTTGAGCCTTGGACATCGGCAAACACCTGCGCCGCACCGAATGAAAAGCTTGAAAACATTTTGGGTATGCGTATTCTTGCCGCAGGCGAAACGGCAGATTTTAAATACACGGTAACATTTATTTAAAGAGGGATTATTTTATATGTATAAAGCAGTACTTTTTGATATGGACGGCACACTTGTCGACAGTGTCGGCGACCTCGGTGCCGCAACAAACCACGCGCTTTCTTTACACGGGTACGAAACACGCCCTGTCGAGCGTTACGGTGAATTTGCGGGTAGCGGCGTTTATGTTATGATTCAGCGCGCACTAAAGCCTGTTGAGGTAGACGACGAAACACTGCACGCCATTCGCGACGACTTTTTTAAGTATTACGAAAACCACTGCACCATACACACCACTGTTTATGACGGCGTTAAAGAGCTTGTTGCAAAGCTTAAAAAATCGGGTATTAAGGTCGGTTGCATTACAAATAAGGTAGAACCTATTGCGAAAGAGATAATCAACCACTTTTTCGACGGTATGGATGTTGTTTACGGTCAGGTTGACGGCGTGCCGAACAAGCCCGACCCGTTGCTTACACTGCGCGCTTTGAAAGATATGGGTGTCAGCGGTGACGAGTGCCTTTTTGTCGGCGATACCGATGTTGATATGAACACTGCGGCGGCGGCAGGCTGTGCTTCGGTCGGCGTGCTTTGGGGATATCGTTCACGCGAGGTGCTTGAAAACGCAGGTGCAAAATTTATTATTTCATCTGCCGAAGAGGTATTGAAAATTGTCGAAAGTAAGTGAATTCAGAAAAACAAGATACCACTGCTATATCGGTTATATCGTACAGGCTATTGTAAACAACCTTTTGCCGCTGTTTTTTGTTATTTTCAGTCGCGATTACGGTATCGGCAGTGATAAATTAGGTACACTTATAATAATAAACTTTTTAATTCAGCTTTGCGTTGATGCTTTTGCAACAAGGTTTGGCGATGCAATCGGCTTTCGCGCCTCTATGGTTTTGGCGCACCTTTTTGCCGCCGCAGGTCTTGTGGGTGCGGCGATTTTGCCGCTTGTAATGCAAAATACCTTTGCCGCGCTTTGCATAGCCACGCTGTTTTTTGCCATAGGCGGCGGATTGATTGAGGTTGTGGTAAGTCCCTTGGTAGACGCACTTACCGAAGAAACAAACGGCACGGCTATGGCGTTTTTACACTCGTTCTACTGCTGGGGTCAGGTTGCGGTCGTTGCAATTTCCACCCTTATGCTGTTATTGTTCGGCGACGGAAAATGGTATCTGCTACCGCTTATTTGGGCGATTGTGCCGTTTTTCAATGCTTTCCCCTTTATATTTTTACCAATGCCCGAGGCGGTATCCGCAAACGAGCGTGTACCGCTGAAACAGCTTTTTAAAAACGGAAAATTCATAGCAATGTTTTTGCTTATGATGACCGCAGGCGCTTCCGAGCTTGCAATGTCGCAATGGGCATCCTTCTTCGCAGAATGTGGACTCGGCGTTTCAAAGGTCGTTGGTGACCTGCTGGGGCCCTGTGCCTTTGCGGTGCTTATGGGTATGGCGCGTATAATCTACGGTATTTACGGCGAAAAGCTTAACCTTAAAAAATCTATGCTTGCAAGCGCACTGCTTTGCATTGCGTGCTACATTACCGCAGGACTGTGCAAAAGTCCGTATATAGGGCTTTTAAGTTGTGCGCTGTGCGGCTTTTCGGTCGGTCTTATGTGGCCGGGAACACTCAGCCTTGCTGGTAAATCGTTTAACGGCGGCACGGCTATGTTCGGCGTTCTTGCAATAGCGGGCGACCTTGGTTGCTCTTTGGGGCCGTGGCTTACGGGTATATTATCTGCCGCGACTGAAAAAAGTGCGTTTTTTGCAAGGCTTTACGGCGGCGCACTTGACGGCAAGCAGGTGGGCATAAAGCTCGGACTTCTTGCCGCTGTGATATTTCCTTTAATAACCGTTATTTCTTTATTTATCGGGAGGAATAAAAACAATGAAAAGAACAGATTATCTTGAGTGGGATGCGTATTTTATGGGCGTTGCAATGCTGTCGGCACACCGCAGTAAAGACCCGGGCACACAGGTTGGCGCGTGTATTGTCAGCCCAAACAACCGCATAATGTCAGTCGGTTACAACGGTATGCCCAAGGGCTGCTCCGACGACGACTACCCTTGGCAACGCGAGGGTGATGCGCTTGACACCAAGTACCTTTATGTTTGCCATGCCGAGCTTAACGCGATTTTGAATTTTCGCGGCGGCAATTTAGAGGGCTGCCGTATTTACACCACCCTGTTCCCCTGCAATGAATGTGCAAAGGCGCTTATACAATCGGGAATAACCGAAATTGTATATATGCAGGACAAGTACGCCGATACATATTCGGTAATCGCGTCGAAAAAAATGATGGAGTCGGCAGGTGTTTCTTTCAGAAAATACATCCCGTCCGAGCGCGATATTACCTTAACACTTTAGTTTTTTTCAAAAACGCGCTTTTTCTTTCAAGCTGTCCCGACATAAATTCGGCAAGCGTAATGCCAATGCCGCTTATTATGAACCACAGTCCGAAAAAGCGCGGACACACCTGCCCCATAATATTAAATGCCTCGTCGGTGTAATCCCACACATTTTGTTGCAAAAATATGTTGAAAACACAGCCGAACACAAATTCAACGCCGGTTATTGCCACCGCACCAAGCAGGCATTTTGAAAAAAAGCCGACTTTTTCGAGCTTTGAAATTTCGGCAAGCAGTATAAAACAAATTCCGCCTGCCGCAAGCATAGACCAATGTGTGTATCCGCGGCAGACCACCTCGGCAATGCCGTAAAAGTATGCTCCCGTGCCGAAAAACACAATACTTCGGTGAACGGATTTCATAAATTTCACCACCTTTTTCTAATTATTTTTTCGAAAAAGCGTTAAAAAATACTTTACAAATTCAAAAAAATGTAGTATTATGTATGCGGAATCTTTAAGGCGACACTGCGATGTCGACAAGATATGCATAAATCTCAATAACCGACGGTTGTGTGCTGCCGTTTGTGCCGTATCTTGTCGAAAGACAAGATATTTTTTGTTTTTCGGGGGTATTTTATGAATTTCAAGTCGGATATTATGGACTCTGCCGCTGTCGACCGCGCATTAACGCGTATCGCACATGAAATTATCGAGCGTAACGAGGGTGCCGATAACCTTTGCCTTGTCGGCATAGTTCGCCGCGGCGTTGCTTTGGCAAATGTACTTGCCGAAAAGCTGGGTGCGCTTGGAACCCCTGTAAAGGTCGGCAAGCTTGATATTTCGCTTTACCGCGACGATGTGTCGTATACCGAGGATATGCCCACGCTTAACAATACCGAAATTGATTTTGATATTCACGGTAAAACCGTGGTTATGGTGGACGATGTGCTTTACACAGGCAGAACTGCGCGTGCGGCGATGG
>CAZIEH010000032.1:0-13135 GCA_964538695.1 uncultured Eubacterium sp.
GCCGCAGGATTTTGACAGAGCCTTGGAAAGCATTACCTTACTCCAGACTGTCAAACCGACGGAAATTGTTTTAATCGTTGATGGACCTGTGCCGTCCGAGATAAACGAGGTAATTGCAAAGTATGAAAATCAATATCCGATTTTTCATACAATACGGTTGCCTGAAAACGGCGGCTTGGGAAATGCATTAAGGATTGCCGTCGAAAACGCAAATTATGAATTGATTGCCCGTATGGACAGTGATGATATAGCACTTCCGAATAGGTTTGAACAACAGTTGAAAATGTTTGCCGAAAATTCGAAATTGGATATTGTCGGTGGTAATATTTCGGAATTTATCGGTGACGAAAGCAATGTTGTGGCATATCGCAATGTGCCTACCGCGCACGGCGATATACAAAAATATATGCAGACAAGATGTCCGTTCAATCATGTTTCCGTTATGTATAAAAAAAGTGCTGTGCAAAAAGCAGGCGGATATATGGATCTTTTTTGGAACGAAGATTATTATTTGTGGATCAGAATGCAACTCAGCGGCGCGAAATTTGCAAATACGGGGACAACGCTTGTCAATGTACGGACAGGTGCCGATATGTACGCAAGGCGTGGCGGAAAACGCTATTACCGAAGTGAAAAATATCTGCAAAAATATATGTTGGAACACAAAATGATTAATTACAAAACCTACTTTCTTAACATTGTAAAGCGATTCATCGTACAGTGTTGCTTGCCTAATTGGCTAAGAGGTTGGGTGTTCAGAAAGTTTGCGAGGAAATAAAATGACAGAATATACAGAAGGGCTTGTAAGTGTCATTATTCCGACATACAGGCGAAGTGATATGTTGGATAGAGCTTTAAAAAGCGTTTTAAACCAGACATACACCAATATAGAACTGTTGTTGGTAAATGATAATATTCCCGATGATGAATATTCTAAGGCACTTGTTAAGCGTGCAAAGCAATATGAAAATGATGACCGTTTCAGGCTTGTGTTTCAGGAAAAGCACATTAACGGTGCCGTGGCACGAAATGTAGGAATAAGACAGGCAAAGGGCGAATATGTCGCTTTTTTGGATGATGATGACTGGTGGGAACCGTCCAAGCTTGAAAAGCAGGTGGCTGAATTAAGTACACTTGACGACTCCTGGGGCGGTGTGTCCTGTAAATTCACGCAATATGACGAAAACGGTAATGTTGTAGGGAAGTCAGAAAAGTACCCTGACGGATATATTTATAAGGATATTCTGTACCTATTGTCGGATGTTGCAACAGGCACATTGCTTTTACGGCGCAAAGCTTTTGATACGACGAGATATTTTGACGAAAAATTATTGCGCCACCAGGATTTGCAGTTACTTGTGGATTTTACATCGCAATACAAACTTAAAGAGGTTGACGAGTATCTGCACTGTGTTGATATTTCGGATGCACAGAACAGACCGAATCCCGAAAAGCTTATTGAACATAAGAAAGCATTTTTCGAGTCTGTTGCACCGGTAATAGCCGAAATGACGGCATCGGAAAGGAAATGCGTTCGTGCTTTGCATCGGTTCGAGCTTGGCTATGTATATTTGCGAAACAAAAAAATAGGTAAAGCGTTGATTTATTGCCTATCAATATTCAGCTCGCCTAATGCTTTTGTGTTGGGTGTGAAAAAAATGGGATTAAAAATCAGACTTTTACTTAAAGGGTAATAGGGGACGAAATCAGATGAGAATAAAAAAGAATAGCTTTGTCGGTTATTCAACGGTATATTTGTTGCTTTTAGCTATTTCAGTAGCCGCAACGATAATATGTTTAGATGATAACAGCAGACCTGCGGGATATGAAAAACTTTATCTCCTTCCTTTATCCGCAACTCTCTGCTTTATGTTTTTTTGTTTTTATCTGATAAAAGACAAAATTACGAATAATATTCCCAATATATTGTTGATTGTTTTTACAACTTTAAGAAATGTAATTACTCCGATTACAATGGTTATAGATTCATATGAAAGCTCTTTGGGTATACCAAATGCGGAAAATGTTCAAAAAGCGATACTTTTGGTGTTTTACGAAACGATAGCTATATATGCTTTTTTGTTTTTATACAACAATATAAAATCGGGCAGAAAGATAAAAATCACGACAAATATCGGTGAATCTAAACAGATATTTAATCTTTTGTTTTACGGAATGGTGGGTGCTTCGATTTTGGCACTTTTACTTGTTCCGCAATTAAGAAGTCAATATTATACCATTTTTACCAATGATATTACCCATATTGTTCAAGAAGAAGCTACATATAGTGTGGGTACTGTTTTGCGTATTCTTGCCACTTTGGGTGAAGTATGTTTAGGGGCAGTACGAATTGTCCTTCCGACATTTGTGATTTATAAAATCGCTTGCAAAGGTCAAACAGCTGTGAATTTGATTTTAGCCTTGTGTATGGTATTGGTTCAATGCCTGTTTATGAATGATTCAAATGCCTATATTTTAATGGTAATGATAAGTCAATTCCTTTTAGTATATAAATTATTCCCGAAATACAAGAGAGCAATAGTTGTGGGTTTGACGGTGTTTTCAATTCTTTTTCTGGTGCTGTTATATATTAACAGATTTATGATGGATCACTATGCAACATCTTTGTCGCTGTTTCTTCAGTCATACTTGCCTGGTGTTGCCAATACTGCCGGAATATTCAATGTAATACCCGAGCATAACTTTTTTCAAATATTTGAAGATATTTTTGTTGCTATTCCTTTCAAGTCAACCTTCGGTTATTCGGGTTGGGCGCAATCGATTAATGCTATTTGGCAAGAGGCGAACAACTGTATGGGTCAGATTATGCCGACCATTGCCGGTTCATATTATTACTTTGGTTTTTGGTTGGCACCTATCCT
Organism: uncultured Eubacterium sp.; assembly: GCA_964538695.1. Taxonomy (GTDB): domain Bacteria; phylum Bacillota; class Clostridia; order Oscillospirales; family Acutalibacteraceae; genus UMGS1532. Next base: position 2,883 of record CAZIEH010000032.1, read on the forward strand.
TTCGTGTTTCTTTGTTTATGTTGCTAACAGACTGAATAAAAAAATGAAAAATGAGGGTAATGTTATGCTGTATGCAGTGCAGGTATATCTAATGATGTATTCGGTCGCTACTCCATTTGTGTATAACGGCTGTATTTATTTTCAGTGCATTTTGCAACGAGTTATTTTTATGTATATTGTCGCTAAATTCGCTCCTTTTAAATTTAGCGATATCAAGCACTTGGACAAAGATATTGAGGGACAGGAAAAATATGAAAGGGTAACTGTATGATATCTAAACTTAAAACGAAATTTCAAACTATGCCTGCCGGTCAAAAATCGGCAATTGCTTTTATGCTGGCAAGCTTGGTGCAACAGGGTATTAGTTTTCTTATTACACCTCTGTTCACCAGAATTTTGTCTACGGAGGAATTTGGCGTTGTAACCGTATATAATTCTTGGGTTGAAATGATAGGAACGGTAGCTATGCTTTCGTTGTCAGCCGGCATTTTTAATGTCGGTATGATGGATTATGAGAAAAACAGAGATTCCTTTACTTCCGGTTTATTGGGCTTGTCAAATGCCGCAACAATTTTGACGATGGTTCTGTTTTATGTCGGTAGTTTGCTGTTTCCCGATATTATCAGTATGCCCACATCATTGTTCTTGCTGATGCTGTTGTATTTTATATTTTATCCCGCAACACGCTTTTGGATGGCACGGCAACGGTTTGAATATAAATATAAAGCACTTTCGGTTGTGACTGTCGCAAGTGCGTTGGCATCTCCATTAATCGGCTTGGCGGCTGTACTGTCTTTAAAAGGCAATTTGGGCGTTATTCGTCTGTGGGGAACGAATAGTGTAATAATTCTAATCGGCATATTTTTCTTTTTTTACACAATAAAAAAATGCCCGAGGCTGGTTGATAAAGGCGTATGGAAATATGCCCTAAAATTCAGTTTGCCGTTGTTACCGCATTATATGGCAATGCATATTTTGTCGACCTCTGACAGAATTATGATTCAAACAATGTCAGGCAATACAGAGGCAGGATTGTACGGGTTGGCGTATACGGCAAGTATGATTATTTGTGTTGTATGGACAGCTATTCAAGGTTCTTTAACCCCGTATGTATACGAAAAACTCAAAAAAGACGAATTAAAAAAAATAGCTCCTGTTGCAGAGCCGTGCATTGTCTTTTTTTCTGTATTGTGTTTTATTGTGGTGCTGATAGCGCCTGAATTTATGTATATTTTAGGCGGAGATAAATACTTAGACGGCGTACAGCTTATACCGCCCTTGCTTGCCGCGGTGTTTTTTATGGAGCTTTACAACCTTTTTTCGATGGTAGAGTTCTATCACAAAAAGACATTTAGAATAATGCTTGCAACATTGGCTGCCGCTGTTGTAAACATAATTTTAAACTATTTTTTAATTAACGAATTCGGCTTTGTTGCGGCGGCATACACTACATTGTTTTGTTATGTAATTTATACTTTATTCCACTATTTGAATATGAGGAAAATAGAGCGTAGAAAAATATATAACATCAAATTTTTGGCAGTATATTCAGTAGGATATGTAGCTGCTTGTCTGCTGTGCCTGTTTATATACCCATATGCCTGGATACGCTATGCGGTATTGGTTTTAATGGGTGCTGTAATGATAGTTAAAAGAAAAAAGATTATGCAAATAATAAAAATTCGATAAGGTGTAGATATGAATTTTTGCGAAGAGATAAACTTGGACGAACGAAAAGCAATAATGCTTAATATGCTTGAGGTTTTGTTGAAATACTGTGAAGCTCATAATATAAGAATATTTTTGTGCGGTGGCACACTTTTGGGCGCAGTTCGACACAAAGGCTATATTCCGTGGGACGACGATATTGATGTGATGATGCCAATGGAAGATTATGAACGGTTTATGGATTCAATTAATAAAGAACCTATGCCTGAGCCATATCGTTTTTCAACGCCAAAAAACAATCGCAATCATATGTGGCCTTTTTCGAAAATGGTTGATTACAGAACCGTGCTGACAGAGCCAGTGGTGACAAAGCGTTTAAGAAAACAGCAAGAGAAATATTATGGTATCTATATAGATATTTTCCCAATGTACGGTCTGCCTGATGAGAAGAATGAAAGACTCGTATTTCAAAAGGAAATATGCAATCTATACGAGAAGTATAAAAAATCAACAAGGGTTATGAACAGGCGACCAAATGACAGCATGATATTATATACAATCAGGTATGTGTTGTATGAAATTTATTGTTTTCCGAATAGAATAATAGGAATGAAGTACTATTTAAAAAATATGGATGCAATGAAACATATGTACCCATTAGATTTATCGAAAAAATTCGGCTTTGCTACAGGAATAACAACCGGTGAAAAAGACCATATTGAAACAGCATTTCTTGATAATGTTACAACATTGCAGTTTGAAAATTTACAATGTCCCATATTGTCAAATTTTCACATTATACTTAAAAATCAATACGGCGATTATATGCTCTTACCACCTGAAGGTCAGAGACACATTCACCCGTCAAATGTAAAATGGCGAAAGGGGAATACAAATTGAAAATATTTTTTCTTCCGACATCGTATCCGAACGAAAAGCATCCGCAGAAGAATATATTTATTTACGAACAGGCAAAACAGCTTGCATCTATGGGACATCAAGTGATTGTTTTGCACACAGAACAGCTACCAACAAAGCAGGTATTCGGTCGGACAGATAAATCAATCAAGGTTGTTGATGACGGCTTTGCCGTTCGGTATACAACACAGCAAAAAACATTTATGGCAGACCGTTTTCCTGTGCTGGTTAAAAACACATTTTTAAATAACTCAGAAAAGCTTTACAACGCGGCGGTAAAAGAACACGGCAAGCCGGATGTTATTTATGCACATTTTTCGCAATGGGCAGGCTATGTCGGAGGCGTTATTTCTGAAAAATACGGCGTTCCGTTGGTAACTCTTGAACATTTCAGTGCCTTGGTGCGCGAAACAATGCCAAATACATTGAAAAAATGTGTTATTAAAACAATAGACTCGTCTAAAAAATTCATCTGTGTGTCAGATAGATTAAAACAATCGATTGTTCAGAATATTAAGCCCAATAAAGAAATCTATGTTGTATCTAATATGATAGACAAAAGCTTTACATATCAGCCTGTTGTGCCACACGATGGTTTTGTTTTTTCTGCCGTAGGCAGACTTACCCTCCCAAAAAACTATCAAACCCTTATTGAAGCTTTTATTAAGGCATTTGATTCTGAAGAAAAGGTTTATTTACGCATAGGCGGCGATGGCGAGCAAAGAAACGAGCTTCAAACTCTTATCGATTCGGCAGGTCGACAGCATCAAATAACTTTGCTTGGAAATCTTACCAGAGAGCAGACGGTAACAGAATATGTAAACTGCGACAGCTTTGCTTTATCAAGTGCGTGGGAAACATACGGATTGGTTTATCGTGAAGCGTTGGCTATCGGTCGCCCGATAGTGACAACAGATCATGGCGGATTTTCAAAAAGTGAATGGCATAACGAATACGGATATATGGTGCCTATTAGAGATGTGGAGGCATTTGCAAAAGCCTTGCGAGATATAGTAACGGAATACGACAAATTCGATTTGAAAAGGATTTCCGAATTATGTCTTGCTGATTGCGCACCCGATATGATAGGCAAGAAAATCGAAAGCTACCTTTATGCGGCGGTGGAAAACAAAAATGAGTAATTATGTATTAATATCAAAGGATGCAATGTGCACCGATTACTTGCCGGTGTACGGAAACAAGTATTGGCACACTCCGAATATAGACGAATTGGCAAATAAAGGAACGGTTTTTACAAATCATTATACGGCTGCTCCGTCAACCGTAATGTCGTTTTACAGTATGGTAACGGGCATTTATGGGCATGAAACAAAATATGAAATGTATGAACGGATTCACGATGTATTTCAGGGTGAAACTATGTTCAGCAAATTAAAGGCTAAAGGGTACAAGTGTCATATCATTTGGGGAGATATATGGAGAGTTTTACCTGAATACTTTGATTGTTACAGGAACGATGTATGTATTCATGAACATTCCACATTCAGACAAGGAGTGGGCGCTCATTATACACACGAAGGCTTTTTGAAACCCGACAAAGCAAAAATCGAAAGCACTTTTTCCGAGACATTGGATATGATTAAAAATATATTGTCAGAAAAAGATAATGTGTTTTTGTGGGTTCATTTTCCGCATATCATAAACGGTGAAGTGGCGTATGGCAGCGATATAGAATTGTTTGATAGATATGTGGGCGAAATCAGAAAATATGTACCCGACAGCTGTATTGCCATTACCGCAGATTACGGTAATATGAACGGTCATAAGGGTAAGATATGTTACGGTCACGATGTTTATCAGTCGGCAATAAAAATACCGTTGATTACCCCAAGAATAAACGGTATTAAAAAATACACAAACAACACTTCCTCTACCGATTTGTTCAGCATTCTTTTCGAAAATAAAATACCCGAGCATGAGTTTGTATATTCAGATTCGGCATATCGCGCTCAGAAAAACCGAAAATTGGCAATAATATGGAAACATTACATATATATTTACAATAAAAAAACAAAAGTTGAAGAATTATATGATATAGATTTTGACCCTACCGAAGAATTTTCGTTAATAGAAGATTATATTTATGACCCCGACCGAAAAGTAAATGCGCCATCGCGTGAACTGTATTACTATCCTAATTGGGATGCCTTGCCCGAAATTCGTAACAAAATGCGCACTGAAAAGGCAAGAATTTGGAAAAACGGTTCTTTATCCGTTGTAATAAAGAGTGATATTAAAGATTTTATCAGACCGTTTTATTCAAAGCTATTCAAAGAAAAATCCACAGCCGCAATGGTGACGGAAAGAAATGAGGAAAAACAGTAATGAATATTGCGGTAATTCTCGCAGGTGGAACAGGAACAAGGGTCGGTGCAGATAAGCCGAAACAGTTTATTGAAGTACAGGGAAAACCGATTTTGGCATATACACTTGATAATTTTCAGAATGACCCTGAAATTGATGCTATTGAGATTGTATGCCACAAGGATTGGCTTGATGAAGTGAGAGCTATATGTGATAAATACAGTATCACAAAGCTTAGGTGGCTTACTAATGGTGGGGATACTTTTCAGGAATCAACGCTGAAAGGCATAATGAATTTAAAGGGGAAAATTTCTGCCGATGACATTGTGGTTATTTCTTTCGGCGTTTCGCCGTTTACTACTTCGGATATAATCAATGACAGTATTCGGGTAGCAAAAGAGCATGGAAATGCAATCAGTGCAGAAGATATAGTGCTGTGTACCTGTGTTAAAGATGATGAATACAGTACCACACAGAATCTTATTCGCGAGACGATAAAGGGATTCAGCAATCCGTGGACATTTCGTTTCGGCGAGTTGGTTGAAGCTTATGAGGAAGTTCAAAAACAAGGCATACTTAATGACCTTGAGCCGCACACTACTTCGGTTTATCTTGCACTTGGTAAGCGACTTTGGTTTTCAAAATCGTCAGGATATAATTTCAAAACCACTTTGAAAGAGGATGTGGACAAATTTGAGGGCTTACTTCTTCTGAAACAGCACATTGAGGCAAAAGGGGAAAAGGTTGATTATTGAGCAACTTTTTCGTGAACACAGATCTTGCATTACCGTACATTAAATTATTAAAAGGAATTATAATTGTGATTACATATAAAGAGTTTGAAATTATTAAAACCCTGCTAAAAGCAGAGAAAGATTCTATGCATAATATTGCTGAATATGTTTACAACAATGTTCATTATTACGCTTTTAGGAATCAAGAGGAAGTTGTAAAGCTTATTGAAGGATTAAAAACCAAAGGCTATATTACAGATACCGCTGTAACAGAGCGAGGAATTAAAGAGATTGAAACACTGCGGGTAAAAAATGCTGTTATTCTTGCGGCAGGCGGTGGGGATATCAATGCAAAGTCCGTTTACAATATGCCAAAGGGACTGTTTATGAAGAACGGCGAAACGCTTATTGAACGGCAGATTCGTCAGCTAAAAGAAGCGGGAATCAATAATATCACTGTTGTTGTAGGATATAAGCAGGAGTTATATTTCTTCCTTGTTGACAAGTGGGGTGTAAACCTTGAAATCAACACTGATTTGAAGAAAAACAATATTTTCTCTCTGTATATGGCAAAAGAACTCTTGGGTTCAACCTACATTCTTAATTGTGACAATTATTTTGAAGAGAATCCTTTTTCTCAGTACGAGTATAATTCTTTTCATGCAACTGTCAATAAGGCTGATGCACGGAATGAACTTGTCGTAAAGAAAAATCTGTCAGGTCGTATTCTCAATGTGTACAGCTGCGCCAAAAGCGGAGAGTGTGTATATGGTCATGCCTATATTGATGCCGAGTTGAGCCGCAGACTTGTAAAGTTTATGGATGAAGAGATTGACGATTTTCGCGTTTCTGCTCTTTTTTGGGAAGAATTTGTAGCTCGTCATGCCGATGATCTTGAAATGTACGCCCGAGAGTATCCTACGGATTTTCTGTTTGAGTTTGACTCTATTCAGGAAATTCAAAATATTGACGGCTTGTTCCTCGGCAATGTTTCCGGTTGGATTAACGAGAAGATTTGCGCTGTTTTAAATTGTAACGAAGATGAGATTACCGATATAAATGTTCTTCAGAAAGGTTTATCTAATATTCTGTTTACATTTGTTGTTCGCGGTGAACGGTATATTTTTCGTTATCCGGGTGATAGCACGCAATTCTTTATTTATAGAAAAAACGAGTGCGTTGCCAACAGGTTAGCCGCAAAGGCACATGCAGATGATACCTTTATTTATATTGACGAACAGGGTGCCAAAATTTCGCGTTTTCGTGAGAATTGCATTGATCTTCACGGTAAGTACTACTATGATGTTGAATTGATGAAAAAGGTTGCACGGAAAATTCGTGCTTTTCATGATGTGGGTTACGATTTACCCGATTGGGAAGAGTATAATTATGATCCTGTTTGGCAGACTGAGCGACTGTTTAAGGAAGCCTCTAAAATGAAAGGCGATTTGTTTAAGATTTTTGAAAAAGAGTGGATACAGATTCGTAAACTGCAAAAGTATGCAGATATGGACGGTGTAAAGCATACGATGTGTCATAATGATATTAACATTGACAATGTGCTTATGACCGAAACTACTCTTGATATTATAGATTATGAATTTGCAGGTTACAATGACCCGGGTTATGACTTCGGTCGTGTAATTGCAGGATTTGAATATGAAGCTGATGAACCGAAAATTTTGGAGATTTTGGAAGCATACTTCGGGCGTCCTGCTACTGAAATGGAACATCGTCACTGGATGGCTTATGCCACTATTCACAATTGGTATTATGTCGGATGGGCTTTATATAAAGAAAGCATAAACGAATATACACGCGATTGGATGCTGTTCTTCTTCAAGCAAGTTCATAAGTTGCTCAAATGGTGTCTGCCTAAGTACGAGGCTGTTTATGGCACGATTGATGACCCACAGGCGGCTCCTGCGGATTGGAAAAAGTAATTAAATAATCCCATTAAAACAAAAGTTTTGTATTTAGTTTGCAAAGCTGATGTTTTTGAAATATCCGAAATATTGCATTTCACAGTAAATATAAGTTGAAAGGGATGTTATTGAAAATGAATATCGCAGTTGCGGGAACCGGCTATGTCGGTTTATCGATAGCCACATTACTGGCTCAGCACAACAGGGTCACGGCGGTTGATATTGTGCCGGAAAAAGTTGAGCTTATCAACAACAAAAAATCGCCCATACAAGACGATTACATCGAAAAATACTTGACGGAAAAAGAGCTTAATTTAACTGCGACGCTTGATGCGCAAGCGGCTTATCGCGATGCCGATTTTGTTGTTATTGCCGCACCTACAAATTACGACAGCGGAAAGAATTTCTTTGATACCTCTGCGGTAGAGTCGGTAATAAAGCTTGTTATGCAGTATAACCCCGATGCTATTATGGTTATAAAATCAACCATACCTGTCGGTTTTACGGCATCGGTGCGTCAAAAGTACAACTGCAATAACATTATTTTCAGCCCCGAATTTTTGCGCGAATCAAAGGCTCTTTATGACAATCTTTACCCAAGCCGCATTATTGTAGGTACGGATATGCAAGACGAGCGTTTGGTCAAATCGGCAAACGATTTTGCCCGTCTGTTGCAAGAGGGCGCTGTTAAAGAGGATATCGAAACCCTGATTATGGGCTTTACGGAGGCTGAGGCGGTTAAGCTGTTTGCCAACACTTATCTTGCACTGCGCGTGTCGTATTTTAACGAGCTTGATACTTATGCGGAGATGAAAGGGCTTGATACACAGAAAATTATAGACGGTGTTTGTCTTGACCCGAGAATAGGAAATCATTATAACAATCCATCATTCGGCTATGGCGGGTACTGCTTGCCTAAGGATACAAAGCAGTTGCTTGCGAATTATGCTGATGTACCGCAGAATATGATGTCTGCTATTGTTGACTCAAACCGCACGCGTAAAGACTTTATTGCAGACCGTGTGCTGAATATGGCAGGCTATTACGGCTATGATGAAAATAATGCGTATGACAGTGCTATGGAAACACAGGTTACGATTGGTGTTTACCGTCTTACTATGAAATCCAATTCGGACAACTTCCGTCAGTCGTCTATACAGGGCGTTATGAAACGCATAAAGGCAAAGGGCGCAACCGTTATTATTTACGAGCCGACACTTAAAGACGGCGAAACATTTTTCGGCAGCTTGGTTGTAAATGACTTTGAAAAATTCAAGAAATTAAGTAATGCCATAGTTGCAAACCGTTACGATACTTGCCTTGATGATGTTGCGGACAAGGTGTATACAAGGGATATTTTCCGCAGAGATTGATTTTTGAAAGGAGCTTTGCCGTGAATACCGAAACATATAATCTGCTGTTTGCGCTTTTGCGTTGTGCGATTTGCGGTGAAGCCTTTTCCGAAAATGAAAAAAAGCATTATTCAGATGATGAAATATCGTGCTTGATTTCGGTCGCAAGCCGCCACGATATATTGCCGATTGTTGCATACGCCGTAAAAAAGAACGGATTGTTGTTTAGTGCCGAATTGGGCGAAAAGCTTGAAAAATCAGTACTCAACGCGGTACTGCGTCAGGAAACGCAGGATTATGAGCTGAAACGAATATGCAAGCTGTTTGAGGAGGCTGAAATACCTTTTATTCCTATGAAAGGCTCGGTTATCCGTCAGTATTATCCCGAGCCGTGGATGCGTACAAGCTGTGATATTGATATTTTGGTGCCGAAATCCTGCACCGAGCAGGCGATGAAGTGTATGTGCGATGTCGGTTTTGTGCGCACAAACGACGCTACATTGCATAATTACAGTCTGTTTTCACCAAGTAATGTGCATATAGAGCTGCATTTTACCATTGCACAGCAACGCTTACGGGTTGCAAACAGTACTTTAGAGCAAACTTGGGAAAATTCTGCACCTGCCGAAACGGGCAGATACAGATACAGTATGTCTCCAGAATTTTTTATGTTTTATCATATTGCACATATGGCAAAGCATATTATAAACGGCGGTTGCGGTATAAGACCGTTTATAGACCTGTGGATTTTGGAAAATTATTTTCCTTATGATAAGGCAAGGCTTCAGTCACTTCTTTTCGAAAACGGATTAGCGGAGGTTTATGCGCAAGCAAGCTTGTTGAGCAGGGTGTGGCTTGAAAACGCCGAGCCGAGCAGTCGGTTGAAACAGTTTGAAAGCTACATTCTTTCGGGCGGCGTATACGGTACAACACAGAACACGGCTAAAATAAAGGCGGCAAGGGGTGAGAGCAAAATCCAATCGTTTTTTAAAATGATGTTTTTGTCGAAAGACAGCCTTGCGGTTTTGTATCCGAATTTGAATAATCACCCATCGCTTTTCGCGTTTTATCAGGTAAAACGGTGGTTTCGTATATTCAGAAAAGGACATAGAGATAATATCAAGAATTTGGCGCAGGCGCGAAACGGCGTTACCGAAGAGGCAGTGTCGTCAGCACAAGAGCTGTTGGAATATTTGGGTTTATATTGAATTTCCAAGCGGTATATAAGTTATCAAAATTAAAACGGCGCGGTGGCAGTTTTGAACTGTTTTACCGTGCCGTTTTACTGCATATATAAGTATATTTTTTAAAATATACACCTTGTACAAAAA